>NZ_JADEVX010000156.1:0-10253 GCF_015207925.1 Microcystis sp. LEGE 00066
GGGGTGTGGGGTGTGGGGAGAATAAATAAAATAATCTCCTATCTCCTATCTCCTATCTCCTATCTCCTATCTCCCGACTCCTATCTCCTGACTCCTGATTAGGGACTGAATCTCCTCTCTGTAGGCAAAAGGAGCGCGACTGAGAGCCTCTTGAAAGAGGGGTTGAGCCTCTTGATTTTTGCCCTGTTCTTTTAGTACGATCGCCGTCGCTAAAATCGGTCGGAAATCGTTAACATCCATCTGTTGAGCTTGTTTATAGGCGTTTAAAGCTTCCGGATAATTTTGCTGCTCAAAATAGATTTTGCCTAAAAGTAACTGAACGGAAACGATATCGATTAAACTAGCGGGATTATTGGGATCGGCAGCGGCTTTTAAAGCGCGATCAATCGTGTCTTTGACTAGACTAATCGCCTCGGTATGGCGGTTTTGGCTGAGAAATAAATTAGTTAATCCAGTTAAGGCCCGTAGATTTTGGGGATGGGAGGCCAAAAGGCTGCGATAACTGGCTGTGGCCCCTGCATAGTCCTCTATTTGCTGTTTTGCTTCCGCTAAAAGTAGTAGATAATCGGATTGTTGGGGGTTAAGTTGCGCTAATTTTTCTAAAGGTTCGATCGCTTGCTTTAAATCGCCCTGCTGTAGGCGAGTATCTAATAATCCCCGCAAAGCTGCCTGATTATCGGGTTCACGCTCTAAAACCATCTGATAACCCAGTGCTTGACTGGCTAATTCCTCTTGTTTCACTGCGGACAGATGACTCTGGCTCGAGGAGTGCTGACTCTGGAGAATAGAAGTCAATAGCGGCATGATTGAGAAAGACAGCAAGGCAAATAACATCAGGATGAGACCGATGGACAGCCAACGACGGTTAGAGAGAGAGGCTTTCATAGACTGGGGTGGGAGGGGACAGACAGGAAAATGTTATGGAAATCTGGAGATTTGATGAGGGGATCGTTCGAATTCGCCGCTCTTTATTGAGTACAATGGGCAGACAGTCAAGACTCAAAAGGGTTTTGATAAGGTTGACAGTCAGAAGATCATGGTTCTTAATATACTAGATGCCAGTAGAGTCGCCCTAGAGGGTTATTGCAACCCCCCAGATCGCGCTTTTGACTTGCTTGATTACTAATTTACTATGTGTCTCCGCCGCTAGGAGTGTGATATGAATCGTCCTGGGAATCGGTTTACCGAATCACCGAAAACCCCCCCGACTCCTGAAGTGGAACTTCAGGAAGTCCCCCTTGAGTCCCCCCATACTGAGGCTGACTCAGCCGTAGAGTCAGCCACCCCCGAAGAAGTCAAACGTCAACAACCGATCCCCCCTCCCAGTCATCTGCGGCAGTATCGGGCGATCGGTCTCGTCTATGGCCATTATCAGCGATCGGAGGAACAATTAACTAAAGGCAATATTTTAACTGCCGATGGTACTCTGATCGATTCTGTGATTCTCGGTCGGGTGATCAGTTTGGTTAAAAATCATCTCGATCTGGAAAAACCCCATCTTTGGGTGGTTTATCCCCGCACCCGTCAGGAAAATGATGCCCTTCATGTTCAGATTGTCGGTGTTTGGGAACCAGAAACCCTGAAAAAAGAGGATGATCAGGAGATAGAGCCTCTCCTCGCTTCTACCCCGGGTTATTTTTCAATTCGAGGCGAAGTCATCTTTACTGAACGGGAAAATCAAGCGGTAGTGGTCAAAATCCGACAGATGCCCAAAACTGAAGCGGACAAACCCAAGTTTTTTAAACTAAAATTGCGCGGCACTTTACCAGGTAAACCGATCGGTCGTTTTTGGGATTTTCAGGTACAACTGAAAGGAGATGCCTTAACTATTTTGGAAGGTTTAGACCTCGGTTTTGCCAGTAAGAAAAAACCGATGGGTAAGGGAGGTTTTAAAAAGCCTTTTGATAAAAATCGTCATCCCTCGGCCGATAGATATTCTCGACCGGAAGGGGAAGGAGAAAAGCGACCTTTTGCCCCCGGACAATCCCCTATCCCTCGGCCTTCCCGATCCAAACCCCTATCGGAAAACTAATTTTTTCTAAGGATGGGTGCAGAACCCATCCCTAGGTTTACAGGTTTTTTTTCAGGAGTTATTTGCTCCTTAGTATCTGGGAATACGAGCGCGGATTCTATAACTATAACCTGTTCCCAAAATCTCGGTGATAAAAACCGCCAACTGAGTGCCTAAAATCGCTTCATCGGCAGAACTAAAAGATTTATAATCTTCTATTAACCACTCTTGACCACCATTAACTAAAGTACATCTAAATGTACCAAGAGATTCGGCAATTTCTGTATATTCTGTATAGTTTCTCGTTCTTACTTCGCCCCTACTATCTGCCCTCAAACATAATTGATTAAGTTCTGCATAAAATTTGGCAGGAATTTTGTCTAAATCACCCCCTTTAGTCGCCCAACGCACAAAAAGATGGAAAGACCAAGGAAGATTGAGATAAACTAGATAACATAAAACCAGAATAGTTGTTAAATATAAGGAGGAAGTCAAGAATTTATTATATTTCCTTTTTCGGGATTGATTTAAACGGTTAGCTAAATCTAGCTTTGATTTTCTCATTTTAATTAGTAAAAAATAAGATGTATAAAAAAATCCTGCGTTTTGCTCCGATTATCCTGTCCTTGAGTTTGTTTATTCTAGCGGTCTGGGCAATTAGTCAAGAATTTAAACACTACACTTTTGCCCAACTCTTGGCTAGTTTGGATCATATTACCACAAGTCGTAAGCTAGAAGCTGTTTTTTGGATGGCTTTGGGTTATTTGTCGATGACGGGTTATGATCGCCTAGGTTTTTATTATATCAATCATCCCTTAGCTTTAGGTACTATTATCCGCACTGCTTTTATCAGTTATGCCCTTGGTAATACCATTGGTTTAACCTTATTTTCTGGGACCGCGATCCGTTATCGTTTCTATACTCCTGCGGGGGTGGGGGTGGTGGATATTGCCAAAGTCATCACTTTTACCCATTTAAGCTTTTGGTTAGGAATGTTAGGGATTGGTGGTGTAAGTTTCCTCGTTGATCCCCAACGGATTCCTCAACTTTTAAAATTACCTTTTTTAACTACTAAACCTTTAGGAATAATTTTTTTATTGCTGGTTACGGGCTATTTTTTCTTGACTCTCACTTATAAAAAACCGATAAAAATCGGCAAAGAAAATATCTATTTACCCTCTTGGACTCTTTCCTTGGCTTTGATTTTGTTGACTTTTATTGATTGGATATTAGCCGCTAGAGTTCTATATCTTCTACTCCCAGACAACCATAATACTTCGTTTTTAGGATTTTTCGGTCTCTATGTATTTGCCATGACAGCAGGGGTATTAAGCAATGTGCCGGGGGGGATAGGTGTTTTTGAGTTTATCATGCTGAGATTACGGCCAGAATATGTATCTAATGCCGAGCTTTTCGGTTCTTTAATCGCCTATCGAGCTATTTATTATTTGCTTCCTTTAATTGTCGCTTTTGTCTGGTTATTGGGTTACGAAGCTCGCAGAAAATAAGGCCCGCAAATTAGCTTAAACGGACAAAAAAAGTCCCCATGCCGTCATAGCTGGGGAGCATCAATCTAGTAGGCTAAAGTTTCTAAAGTTTCCCGTAGATAGGAACAAATGCGAGCATCAGCATCGTCTCTATTTTTACCTGATTCTAGTTGTTCTTGCTGCCAACGCCGAAAACCGGAACTGGCGGCGATGGCTTGTTTTAAATGCTCCCAAGTGTGATGATCTTTGTGAAGTGGGGTGTCAGAAAATGTGGTGGAGTTGCCCATCTTTACCTCTGGTGGTAGGGTTGCACCTTTTAACATAACTTAAAAATGGCTGGAAATTCTGATAACTGGGACACAATTAGCCAGAAAAAGGTGTTGCCTAGCGGGAAAGCTGCGGGGATGCCAACACCTTTTTTGAGGAAATCTAGCGGATTTTTAGGAGATTTTGCTGGTTTCTGCCGCTTCTTCCACTTCCACTGCCTGATTTAAAGCTGCGGGGGGAATGGGGATAGGAAATACCGACGGCAGGTTAGCGGTGGTATCTTCGGGAGGCTGCGCAGAGTGAAAACGACGGTAGGTTAAAACACCAGCTACGGTGATTGCTCCTGTAGCGGCGGCAACCCCTAAAATAAGTTTGTTAGGATTCACATGGAAGGTGGTATTGCTGCCAAAAATGCTTTTACCTTTAGCGAAAGCACAAGCGGAAGCGCTGCCGGCATCAAGAGTACCTAAAACAATACCACTGACGAGGGTGGCACTAACGGCGATGGAGGTGAAAAAAGTTTTCTTCATAATTGCCTTGGGGATAGGTTGTCAATAGCGATTATCCTTGCATTATAGATATCTAAATCACAATTGTCTATTTTATTTCTTTTGGTGACATTGAAATAATTTTGTTTAAGAATCATGAATTATCAATATCGTGTCGGGGGTAGTCTTGCTTATAACCATCCTACCTATATCGAGAGAAATGCCGATCGAGAACTGTTAACTGCGTTGAAAAATGGTCAATTTTGCTACGTTTTTAACTGTCGTCAGATGGGCAAATCCAGTTTAAGGGTACGAGTAACTCATATTTTACAGCAATTGGGCAGGGATTGCGCGTCCGTAGATATAACCAGTCTTGGTAGTAATGATAATTTATCCCAATGGTATAACGGCGTGATCACCCGTTTGTTTTTAGGATTTAATCTGACGGGAAAAATTAATCTTAAATCCTGGTTGCGCGAGCGAGAGGATTTACCCCCCGTGCAGCGTTTGGGACAATTTATTGAGGAAGTTTTATTAGTTTATTGTCGGGGAGAGAAAATATATATTTTTATTGACGAGATTGATAAAATTCTCAGTTTACAGTTTTCTCTAGATGACTTTTTTTCCCTGATTCGTTATTGTTATAACCAAAGAGCGGAAAATTCCCAGTATGAAAGAATTACTTTTGCTTTATTCGGTGTGGCTACCCCAGCAGATTTAATTCGCGAAAAGACGCAAACATCTTTTAATATCGGCCAGGCGATCGAATTAACGGGATTTAATCTTGCAGAAATTGCTCCTCTAGCTGCGGGATTATACGGTCAAAGTAATTATCAACCCGACTGCTTAGAAAAAATTATTTTTTGGACGGGAGGACAGCCATTTTTAACCCAGAAAATCTGTCAGCTATTGCTGGAAAGTAATTTAGATATTGAGACGCTGATCAAAGAGAGAATTATTAATAATTGGGAATCTCAAGATGAACCAGTGCATCTGCGAACTATTGCCGATCGCTTGTTAAGAAATCAAGACAAAGCGGGTCGTTTGTTAGGTATCTATCAACAAATTTTAGAAAAGGGATCAATCCTGTGCGATGATAGTCCAGAACAAGGGGAATTAAGGTTATCGGGTTTGGTGGTAAAAAAGGATAATCAGTTAGTAGTTTATAATCCTATTTATCGAGAAATATTTAATCTCAATTGGGTGAAAAAACAATTAGAGCAATTGCGTCCCTACTCAGAAGCGATCGCCGCCTGGCAACAGTCTAATTATACCGATGAATCGCGGCTTTTACGCGGAAAAGCTTTAAATAATGCCCTCGATTGGTCTCAGGGAAAAAGCTTAAGTAATCTTGATTATCAGTTTTTAACTGCTAGTCAAAATCTCGATAAAAGAGAGGCAGAAATTAGTCTAGAAACTCAGAAGCAAGCTAATAAAATTCTAGCAATTGCTCACCAAAAAGCCACCAAAAGAATTCAAATTGGCTCGGTAATTTTAATTGCTTCTCTTTTGGGTTCTCTCTTAGCTTTTATTCAAGTAAAACAAGCATGGCAACAAGTGGAAACCGCTCAACTAGGTATTCAATTACAGCGCAAGGGTGATAGTGATTGGCAACAATTTCAATTTGAACAATTAGAATCTTTAATGGCGGCGATGCAAGCAGTAAATAGTTTAAAAAATATCGTTACTGATGACCAAACCTTGAGTAAATATCCTGCTACCAGTCCAATTATTACCCTACAACAAATTTTAGATCGTATTCAAGAAAAAAACCAACTGCAAGGACACCGGGGAACTATTTATAGTGTTAGTATTAGTCCTGATCGTCAAAAAATAGCCAGTGCTTCCCAAGATAAAACGGTAAAAATTTGGAATCAAAAAGGTGAGAATATTCAAACTTTGACAGGTCATCAGGGAGCAGTTTATAGTGTTATTTTTAGTCCCGATGGTCAAAAAATTGCCACCGCTTCCGAAGATAAAACCGCCAAAATTTGGAACTTGCAAGGGCAAAATTTAGTCACCTATCCTGACCATCAAGAATCAGTTTATAGTGTTAGTTTTAGTCCCGATGGTCAAAAAATTGTCACCACTTCCAGGGATAAAACCGCTAGATTATGGAATTTATCAGGTGAAACTTTACAGGTATTTAAGGGACATAAAAGATCGATAGATGCAGCTAGTTTTAGTCCCGATGGTCAAAAAATTGCCACCGCTTCCCGGGATGGTACGATTAAAATCTGGGATTTATCAGGTAAAATTATCTTGAGTTTAGGTCAAGAAAATACTGAGGCTTTTTATAGTGTTAATTTTAGTCCCGACGGTCAAAAAATTGCCGGGGCAGCGGCCGATAAAACTGCTAAAATCTGGGATTTAGAGGGAAATTTAATAGCTACTTTCCGGGGACATCAAGATTTTGTCAACAGTGTTAATTTTAGTCCTGATGGACAGTTTATAATTACCGCATCTAGTGACGGTAGTGCTAAAATTTGGGGAATGCAAGGGGAAGAAATAACTACTCTCAGAGGACATCAAGAATCAGTTTTTACTGCTGTATTTAGTCAAGATGGAAAACAGGTGGTAACTGGATCGAGTGATGAAACGGCTAAAATTTGGCAACTGAACAATTTAAATCAAACTAGGGCCGATAATACCAGTGTTACCATTAATTCCCAGGGCAATATTATCGCTATTGCTAACAAAGATGGTCAGATTACTTTACTCGATTCACAAGGTAAAAAAATTAGAGAATTTACCACAAAAATGCGTTCAATCTATAGTATAGCTTTTCATCCCGATAGTAATCAGATAGCGATTACAGGAAGAAACGGAAAAGTCCAAATCTGGAGTCAAAAAGGAACAATGCTTCAAGAATTTACTGCTAGTCAAGTACCGATTTATAGTCTTGCTTTTAATGGAGAGGGAACAGCAATAATCACGGGAACAAGCGAGGGAAAAGTTCAATACTGGCACTTAAATAATCATCGACCTCAATTGATTAATTCTTGGACAGTTGATGATAGTATTATCTATGATTTGGTGTTTTCTCCCGATCATCAAAAAATTGCTACCGCTACTCGAGGAAAGATTAAAATTTGGGATTTGCAGGGCAATCTTTTAAAGGAGATTAAAACCGATTCTTTTCCCGTTTATGGAGTTAGTTTTAGTCCCGATGGTGAAAAAATCGCTGCTATTTCAAGGGATGGTACAGCTAGACGCTGGGACATTGACGGAAATTTGCGCTCCGAGTTTAAAATAGAAGAAGATATCGTCTATGGGATCGCTTTTAGTCCTGATAGTCAAGAGATTGTGATTATTGCTAGGGATGGTCAAAAGCATCGCTGGCCCTTAGAAACAGAATATAATTATTTACAAAAATTGCTCGATCGAGGTTGTTTTTGGTTAGAAGATTATCTCAGGACTCGTCCCGAAAAACGAGAAGCTCTATCCCTGTGTACTGGGAAAATAAAACCATTCACATTTTAAACTTGGTTTGACTGGGTGGGGGCAAAGGTTAAATTAATTAGTTAATTTCTTGATCTCTTCGGTTTGTCTTATGCAACGGACAGGGTTATAAGGGATGAAACCCTTATAGAAACAGACATTACTGCGATTTTTGTCAATTGTTTGCGATCTGGAGCGAACTAATCAATTAAATCTCTTGCCAGATCAGGATTTAGTCGATTTATGCCTCCCTATATAATCATACCAAGTAACGAATAACCCAACATTTTTGGTTTTAACGCTAGAATTTTATCCAATGGCCTTTTGTCAACGGGGAAGTCCAGGTATAATCATTGTCTTTGTGTCTTTGCTACTCTAAAAATTTCTTGAGCTGTTGCTGAACCGACAAAACGCCAGTGCCAAGGTTCATAACTAACACCTTGAAAATTGTTTTTCGGAAATGATAGTTCAAAGCCATATTGAGCAGCGTGAACTTCTAGCCAGCGATAGGCTTCAGTAGAGTCGAATGTCAATTTGAGGACAGTATTAGGACTTTTACCGTCACCAACATCGAGAGCATAGCCTGTATGATGTTCGCTGAAACCTGGAGGCGCACTCAGTTTAGAGGCTGCTTTCTTGCTTCCTTGGCGTTGAATTTGTCGCTCAAACAGCTTTTTTTGATCGGCAACTGAGCGAAAGCCAGAAACAGGAATGATCTCAATTCCCTCTTGTTGAGCGGCTAATTGCATCTGTTTAAACATCTCTGCCGCTTCTCGATTTAGATATGCTTTACGTTCGTAGAAAATACCAATTTCCACTAAATCATTAGCATTTTCTTCGTATTTTATATGAAAAGGAATTTCAGTTTGGTTAGGGGGTGAAAGTACAGTCTGATTGGGAGGTGGCGAAGATAGTGAATAGATATCATCAGCACCAGTAACCATGGGCGAAGGAACTGGCAGAGCTTTGGATGTATTTGCCAAAGGATAAGGTCGCTGTAAGGGAGGCGTTAGAGTATTTTTAGGGATAGAAGCAGGAGAAATTAGAGAAGTAGAAGAAACCGACGGCGAGGTAGAAACTATCGCAGTAGTTGGCGGTTCAGTCGGCTGTTTAAACCCTAAATAAATCGATACACCCATTACAACAATTATAGGAATAATAAAATATCGAAAATCTGAAATAAAAGATTTCATATTAGTTGTAGTAGATGAAAAATTACACTAGAGCTAGTCAGAGCTAATTAATTGAGCAGCAATCCAGCCTGTCGTACCAGACTGAGGATGATAGACTTTATACCACTGATAACCCCCTCTATCATAGCTACTGCCCAAAATTTGTAGGCGATCGCCTGTACGAACAGTTCCTACCACCCCATAAGCAGTTCCAGCACCAGAACGCATATTTTTAGTTCCTGGAGTACCGCTCACTGTAGCATTGGTTCCTCTGGACGAAGCTTTTGGTGGAGGTTGAGATGGAGGTTGGATTTGCGGTTGACTTGGATAAGTAGTTTGACCATCAACAGCAAGTAAATTACCTGCAATCCATCCATCTGCTCCTGATTGGGGAAAATAAATATGATACCAAATGAAGTTATCGCTATTTCTAACAGATTTGATAACTTGAACGCGATCGCCGGGATAGGCAATATGTCTTGTTGGGTATTCTAAACCAGGACCCCTGCGAATATTTTTCTGCCCTGGTTCTCCTACAATTGTGGCATTACTGCTACCAGATGGGACAGAGGAAACATCTTCAGGAACTTTAGCAATACTAATGACAGGATTATCATTAACAGTAATACCAATAGTTTCCCTATCAGTTTTACTGCCATCACTGGCTGTGATGATTAGATTGTCTGAACCAGCGTAGTTTTGCCGACCTCGGTAAATGATTCCGGCGGCATTGGCTAAAGTTTTATTAATTTTAGTCGTATCGCCTTTGAGAGTAATTTTTTTGGTTTTATTATTCTCGATGTTGTTGGCGGTTAGTCCATTAGGTATGTCTGTTTTAACAGTAAGAATACCATTGGTGACTTCAAGAGTGACTGTCAGGTTTGGATTATTGGGATCGCTGAGAGTCATTCCACTAATTGGTAAGTCAGTATTTTGGTTAGTGAATTGCTTACTTGGTACGGTAATAATAGGAGGAGGATTGGTAGGAACAACGGTGATGCTAATCGATTTGCTATCAAGATTAGAATTAACATCTTCCGAGTTGCTAGGAGGCCACAGCACTATTTTCTCTCCATCGCTAACTGTAGCAGTGAGCATATCCTCGCCACTGAAATTTTTAGGCTCTTCGTTACTCTTTATGCTAAATCAACAGACAAGATGCCAAGATAACATACTTCTAACCCAAAAATTCCGAAAGTTTCTAAAGCCATAGCCTCTTCTTTTTATTAGTTTAAGTTTATTGTTGATTCCCTCGACCACCCCATTCGTTGTCCTTCGCTCGAAATAACTAATTATTTCTCCAAACCAGTTTCGGATTGTTTGACAACTCTTAGTAAAAACACTGGAGGATTTTGCCAACCATTCCGAGATGGATAGCATTCCCTCT
>NZ_JADEVX010000157.1:0-10249 GCF_015207925.1 Microcystis sp. LEGE 00066
CGCACTTAAATTGACGACGATTAACCTGTAGGTACACTGGTTGACCTGAGATTGGTAAATCTTTGACTAAATGTCGATGATTTTGGTGGAGTTTATCGCTCTCTAACCCACAACGAGGACAGATTGCTTTTTGATTTTTCGATTCGATTTGGCAAACTATACCGATATTTTCTAGGTGTAGATAGCCTTGAATAGACGTTCCTTTTAGGTTCAAAAATTTGTCAAGTATCATAAGTAAAATACTCTGGTTTTTGGCTATTATATCAAATCTTAACTCGATTGTCTATCTTTTGATATTAACTTGTTTGTGCCGTAAGTGTCTCCCTGTATAGATTTCAGCTACTTTTAGGCGTAGGTACTCTCATCGAATTTTATTTTAAGTTAATTATTTGCATAACAATTCCCGAAGAGCCAGAATGGATAAACTTGGGAAATCTGCCTGAAGATTTTCGGTTCTTCCGAACTTACACTGTAGAAAATTCCTCAAGATCCCTCTCTGCACAGCAAGGCTCTAAAGTTGATAAATATCAATATAACAAAAACTCAAAGCCTTAGTATACAAGCTTTACAAGCATGAGTTATTGATAGTTTTACATGACAGGTTCGGTAGAGCCAGATTTTCGAGAAAAGGGACCTAAGATTATCATTATATTAGACAATGCTAGTTATCACAAAAAGAAAGATGTTATTGAGCAGGTGGAAAAAGAGTTGCCCAATATTAGGCTAGAGTTTTTACCAGCTTATAGTCCAGATTACAACCTAATAGAATTAGTGTAGTGTGGCATTCCGCTAAAGAATACATAGCTAATCGAGAATTTGAAAATAAAGAAGAACTGGAAAAAGTAGTCAATCAGCTTTTAAATGAAGGGGGATTGATTATTATACCATTTTTCTTTATTTGCGTCACAACGAATGCAAGCTTGGCAAGCATTCGAGCGTGGATGTCTGTCATGGATTTAGAAATTTGGTATTAAATGGAGTAGAAAACTTAAAAATAAGGGTAATGCTGTCAATGTAACTTAAATGCGTAAAAGCTTATTACCTATGAAACGGCGCAATTTTTTCTCCTTACCTCTCGTTTTTTTAGTAGCTTACTCCTGACCATTAGTTGCAATCAAGCTCCTCAGCAAACCCCCAATGCAAGTAGTTCTCTGAGTAATACTGCCCCCATTGTCATCGGTTATAGTAATTGGGCTGGTTGGTGGCCATGGGCGATCGCTGAAGAAGAGGGATTATTTGCTAAAAATGGGGCTAATGTTCAAATGAAATGGTTTGATGGTTATCTTGAATCCTTACAAGCTTTGGCCGCCAGACAATTAGATGGAAATAGTCAAACTCTCAACGATACAATCGCTTTTGCAGGAGATGCAGTGAATGGTCAAGTTGCTGTTTTAGTTAATGATAACTCGTCAGGAAATGACAAAGTTATTGTCACAGAAGAGATTAAAACGATTCAAGATTTAAAAGGCAAAAAAGTTGCTGCTGAAGAAGGCGTTGTCGGTGATTTTCTCCTCAGTTTAGCCCTAGAAAAAGAAGGAATGAGCCGTAAAGATGTGCAAATTGTCCCCATGGAAACAGTGGCTGCTGCTGCCGCTTTTGCATCGGGAAAAGTAGATGCAGTTGGTGCTTTTCCACCTTTTTGGTCAACCGCTCTTAAGCGAAAAGGTTCTAAAGAATTAATTAGTTCTAAAGCTTTTCCAGGTGCTATTCCTGATTTGTTGGTTGTCAGTGCCAAATTAATCAAAGAAAAACCAGAACAGGTTCAGGCTCTTGTCAAAACCTGGTTTGATGTTCGAGAGTTTATGGCTAAAATCCCCAAAAAGCCGATGAGATTATGGCCAAGCGTGCGGGCATTAGCCCAGAAGAATTGGCCTTATATAAAGAGGGAACGAAGTTTTTCACCTTGGAAGAAAACCTGGAAGCCTTTAGTCCAGGGAAAACCATGAAAAATATGCCCTTTGCCGCTCAAAAAATGGCTGATTTTATGATGGGAGTTGGCTTTATTAAAAAAGTCCCCGATCTAACAACCATTTTAGAACCCAAATTTGTCAAGTCGTTGGCAAATCAAGACAAAAACGCCTAATTAGTCCCTCTTGTAGATCTAGAAATTAAAGGTTCCAATTCTCTATCTACAAGAGGGATTAGGGAGACAAGTTGACTACAAGAATTGTTTGATAACTGGGTGATATTGGCTATCAAAATTATTCTTTTCTTTGGTAAATCCCATGACCACAACACCTAAAACGCTTCCTCAAAGAACTTTTTGGCGGATTACCGAGGATATTCCCGAATCCCTCAAATGGACTTTAATGGTTTCCTCTATTATTGTCCCGCTGATTTTATGGTTACTAATCTCTAGTTTTGCGGGCATTGAATCCGTATTTTTGCCTTCTCCTTTAGCCGTTATTCAGGCCTTAGGAAAATTAGCAGAACAGAGCTTTTTAATTCAAGATACTATTACCAGTTTTTTACGAGTAGTTGGAGGCTTTTTTTAGGAGGATTGTTTGCTATTCCCATCGGCATTTTAATGGGAACTTTTCCGAGTATTCGCAGTTTAATGGAACCGATCATTGGCGTTGTACGTTATATGCCCGCTCCTGCTTTTATTACCCTATTAGTTATTTATTTGGGTATTGGAGAAACATCAAAAATTATGCTGATTTTTATCGGGACAATTTTCTTTAATACCCTGATGATTATGGATGCAGTTAAGTTCATTCCCCGTGAATTGATCGAAGTAACTTATACTCTTGGAGGAACTCGAAAACAGTTTTTATTTAAAGTGATTACTCCCTATATTATTCCTAATGTTATCGATACTTTTCGTGTTAATATGGCAGCCGCCTGGAATTTGGTAGTGGTGGCGGAATTGGTTGCGGCCGATAATGGATTAGGCCAACGGATTTTATTGGCTCAGAAATTTCTGAGAACCGATGAAATTTTTGCCTGTTTAATTGTACTAGGAATTATTGGCTTTGCTCTAGATTTAAGTTTTCGTTTGTTTTTGCAGTGGACTTGTAAATGGTCAATTACTCGTTAACTGAAAAACTCAATAACAGAGTTTATTCTGTCACCAGTAAAGTTATTTTAATGATAAGAGAAGAACCTTAATGCACTTAGAAATTACTCAACTCAATAAAATTTTGGCTCTTCTCGACTTTGTGTGATAATTTTTGCTTATGGAATCGTGAAATGCTTATCGGGTAACACTTTTAGGACTATTTTGTCGAAGAAACTATCAGTATAGACCTCGTTTCCACACAGAAACCAGAAGAGCCAAATTTTTACCACTAAACGAGGTGCTGTGGTCGCTCTGAAAGATATTAATTTACACGTTGAAAGTGCTGAATTTGTCTGTGCGGTCGGGGCCTCTGGTTCGGGAAAATCGACTTTGTTGCGAATGATTGCGGGTTTAGAGCTGCCCACTTCCGGCAAAATTACCGTTGATGGTGTTGAAGTGACAGGGACAGGAGGCGATCGCGGCATGGTTTTTCAAAATTATACACTTTATCCCTGGATGACGATCCAAAAAAATGTTGAATTTGGCTTAAAACTACAGGGATTATTGACAAAAGAATGCTGGGAAGTGGCCTGTTATTATCTGGATATTGTCGGTTTAACTCAATTCGCTAATGCTTACCCCAGAGAACTATCGGGTGGGATGAAACAACGGGTAGCGATCGCACGTTCTCTTGCTTGTCATCCCAAAGTTTTATTAATGGACGAACCCTTTGCAGCTTTAGATGTACAAACCAAAGAAAGAATGCACGAATATTTAATTGAAATTTGGCAAAAAATTAGGTGTAGTATTTTAATGATTACCCATGATGTGGATGAAGCGGTTTTTTTAGCTCAACGTATTTATGTTTTGAGTGCGAGGCCCGGGACTATACAACGGGAATTAACAATTAATTTACCGGTAGATCGTAATTATAAAATTAAACGACAAGCTCAGTTTTATGACTATACGGATGAAATTTACGGCCTGCTACGGGGTGAGAAATCCTAGAAAAAACTAGGGATGATCAAGAGTAGTCCCTGGTTGAAAACGAGTTAGAGCAGCAAAAATCATCCTTTAGAGATACTTTCCGTTATCTAGCATCGCCAAATCGCTGGCTGCTGCCGCAAAACTAGATCAGTGTTCAACCATTAACATTTGCTGATAATCTTGGGCAAGTGTGATCTAAAGTACAGCTTTTTTTGGGAAAGTTTCCCTAGGGGTGCTGCCTTGGGTCGCCAATATGATAGAATGCTGGTAAATTGATACAAAACTTTACTTCAAGGTGAATCTATGCCGTTTACGATCGAATCAGCGCGGAGCATTTTCCCCAACACGCTATCAGCGGACGTGGTTCCTGCCACGATTGCGCGTTTCAATCAGCTGAATACCGAAGATCAACTAGCCTTGATTTGGTTTGCCTATCTAGAAATGGGCAAAACCATCACCGTTGCCGCCCCCGGCGCTGCTAGTATGGTCTTTGCCGAAAAAACCATGAATGAAATTCGGCAGATGTCACCCCTGCAACAGTCGCAGGTGATGTGCGACTTAGCCAACCATGCTGACACCCCGATTTGTCGTACCTATGGCACTTGGTCTGCTAATATCAAGCTGGGATTCTGGTATCAATTAGGACAATGGATGGAAGATGGCAGTGTTGCCCCAATTCCCAAGGGTTATGAACTATCTGCTAATGCTAGTGCCGTTTTAGACGGGATTAAAAAATTAGAGTCGGGACAACAAATCACCGTTCTGCGGAATTGTGTGGTCGATATGGGCTACGATCCCAAGAAACTGGGCGATTATAACCGTATTTCCGAACCCGTGGTTCCTCCCCAAAATATTGCCGAACGGACTAAAGTTAGCATTGAAGGCGTTACCAATGCCACCGTCCTCAACTATATGGACAACCTCAACGCTAACGACTTTGATGTATTAATTGAATTATTCACCCCTGACGGCGCTCTGCAACCACCTTTCCAACGTCCCATCGTCGGTAAAGAGGCAGTATATCGCTTTTTCCGCGAAGAATGCCAAAATTTGAAATTAATCCCCGAACGCGGTGTGGTGGAACCCGCCGATGACGGTTTTACTCAGATTAAAGTGACGGGAAAAGTGCAAACTCCTTGGTTTGGTGCGGGTGTGGGTATGAATATGGCATGGCGCTTCCTCCTAACTCCTGATAATAAAATTTTCTTCGTGGCGATCGACTTATTAGCTTCTCCGAAAGAATTATTAAACTTTGCCCGTGGCTAAATAGCTACTGAGAGAAATCATTAAAAATTCTGATGAAACTTATTAGAGTTCCTTGTCAAGTGAACTCTTTTTTTTCTACAATTAAAAGGCTGACTTAAAAAAATTGGTAAATACACCGGTTTCTTCTGCGATCTAGGTAAGAATAACTAAACAATCATTCTTACAGATGTCGGCGAAAAAAGTCGAGGTAGTTCAAAAACCCAAAATTATCATCCCTAAAACTAAAATCATGCCTATGAGTGAAATAATTTGGTCAGATACCGAACAAGAAATTGCTCAAACTGCTTTCCAAAAAGCCTATCAGCGAGAAACTAGCACTTTAATAGAACATATTAAAGAACAGTCTGGTCAGATCACGGTTTTAGATGATATCTGGCAAATGCACGATTATCTAAGCGCCCGACGACATCAGATTGATGGTAAATATGACTATCGCTATACTTCCCTAATTTTTGTCTTTGCTCAACTATTAAAGGAAGGATGGTTAAAGCTAGAAGATCTCAACGGTTTGGAAAAAGATAAACTAGCGAAAATCGCTGCTCTCTCGCGAATGTAAATTAATGATTAGCATTAAGCCATCAGCTTTTTGCTTCTAGTTGGGTGACTAGAAAATTCATCTCTAGATAATCAACACCGTCTTAAGTTTTTCCTAAGCGGCAACCAATTCCGCTAGAATGAGTCAATCATCCCGATCGCTTTTCGCTTGTTTTGTACCTTTGGTTTATGTTCAAAAATCTTTTACTTCCCCTAGGAATATCTATCTTTCTCGGTGTTTGTCAGTCTTTGTCAGCCGCCGAATCAGCTATCATCAAATACCACATCTTCCAAGGGTCTGTATCGGTATCAGAATTAAAGCAATTGAGCGAAACAGGCGAATTAGCTCCCGCTTTAGCGTCACAATTAAAGATGGCTAACCAAAAACCCGAAGAATTCCGCAAAATCCTTAATCGTCGCGTAGCGGTGGACGCCGTCTTTCTTTCCAAATTTCTTAATAGTTTTTTTGGCGAAAGTTTGCTAGATTATGCCGCCGAAATTGTCCACACCCCCAATCGGGCTGCTAGTCGGCAAGCTTTACGCGGTGCCTTAGTCACTTCTGCCATTAATGATAATGAGATTCAAATCATCGAAGTCCTCGCTAATTATCCCACCAGCGAGGTTCATGTGGATGGCAATCGTCTGCTGGATTTAATCAACCAAATTGAATCAGTATTGAAAAAAATGCCCCGTTTACCTTTCTGATATCTAATAGATAAGTAGGTAGGTGTTAAAAATTTTCCGATACCCCCCTTATTAAGGGGGGTAGGGGGGATCAAACCCAAAATCTATCTTCAATTTAATTATAATCAGTTACTTATATTGGATATTCAGATGCGTTAGCCCAGCGTAACCCATTCTCTGATCAGGTTTTCTTGAATTGCGCTGTAAATTGAATAAATTAGGATAATCTGGTAGGAATAATGACCACTTCTTTGTCTGAAAGGAAAACAGTTAGCGCCAAACCTTTTTTAAAGTGGGCGGGAGGCAAAACTCAACTGGTTCCTAATATTCTATCTTTGATTAATTCCCAGATTTCTCAAGATTGTCAGTTTAACTACATTGAACCTTTTGTCGGAGGTGGGGCAGTTTTATTCTCAGTCTTAAATAATTTTTCTCCTGTCCAAAAAGTTATTATTAATGACATCAATCCTGATTTAATCATGGCTTATAATGTTATTAAAAATAATGTCAAAGAATTAATAGTCAAACTTAAACAAATTCAGCAGGATTTTTATGAACTTAAAAATCTAGAGGAACAACAAAAGTTTTTTTTAGATAAAAGAATAGAATTTAATTCTCGCAGCTGCGATGACTGTCTAGAAAAAACAGTTTTGTTATTATTTCTCAATAAAACTTGTTTTAATGGACTTTATAGAGTCAATAGCAAAGGACTCTTTAATGTCCCCTTTGGAAAATATGTCAAACCGTTGATCTGCAATGAAGAAAACCTATTAGCTGTCAATCATCATTTACAGAAAGTGACGATCCTACAAGGGGATTTTGTCCAAACCCTAAATTATGCCAATAACAAGACTTTATTTTATTTTGATCCTCCCTATAAACCGATTAAAAAAACATCAGCTTTTACCTCTTATACCAAAGAAGATTTTAACGATGAGGAGCAAATAAGATTAAAACAATTTATCGATCAAGTCGATCGAGCGGGTTATAAATTTATTTTAAGTAATTCCGACCTTAAAAACTTTGACTCTGACAATAATTTTTTTGATGATTTATATAAAGATTATAATATTCAAAGGGTAAAAGCTCGACGAAATATTAATTCCCAGGGCAATAATAGGGGAGAAATCTGGGAATTACTGATCAATAATTGACAAAAATTAAGCCTAACAGAAAAGACGACATGAATAAAAATATTTCTTCAAGAGATCGAGGGTGGCAAGCTGTATTCGATAGATATAACTTGGACAATCATGATTTTTGTAATCAGCCTTATTTTATTAAAGCTGAACAGATTAAAGCAGCCACAAAACATTTTGAAACTACAGGGGAAAGAGAAGTAAGAATTTTATGTAAACAAGATACAAGAGAAAGCCGTCCAGAAGTTTTTAAAAAGCTAGGATTGTTTATTTTACCAGTCAAGAATGGAGAGTATGTGATATTAAAGGGCGAAGGTTATGTTGATATTCCTATCATAGAAACACCCAGACAAAATTATCGAACTTTATTAGATTTTCAATTAGAAACTTCTTTGATAGGTGATTCAGAAATGCAACATCTGGACTTCGCTTACGCATCGAGTCTAATTCGTCACTTTATGAAAGATAATAGCCTAGTATTAACCATTCGTGGTAGAAAATATACCCCTGAATTTACACTAAAAATTAATGATCATGTTCTTAAAATTAAAGGTGTACAAACAGAGGTGGATGCAGGATATGAAGGCAAGAACCAAATTGTCCTGATTAAAGCTAAAAACTTAAGTATAGACAATGTAATTATCAGACAGTTATATTATCCATCTAGACAATGGCAACTGCATACTAAAAAGAAAATTGTTACACTATTTTTTGCTAAGAAATCAAATATATATTATTTATGGAAATTCGAGTTTGAAAATCCAGACAATTATAATAGTATTAAGCTGGTGGACTCAGCGAGATTTGAAATCATCAGCTAAGGGTAAAAGCACGACGAAATATTAATTCTAAAGGCAATAATAGGGGAGAAATTTGGGAATTACTGATCAATAACTGACAAAAATTAAGCCTAAGAGAAAAGACGACATGAATAAAAATATTTCTTCAAGAGATCGATTTTCTGGCAATTATCGCTTTTTGGGGATTTTCTTCCATTTTTAATCCTGCTCATTTTTAAGGATTTCTTTGGCTTTCAGTAAAGCTTGGCGATGTTCTTCGGTGACGGTTGGATATCGTAACCCGAGGGATTCCAGGGTGTGATAAATAACCGCCCCCACAGCTAAACGGGTAAACCATTTGCGATCAGCCGGGATAATATACCAAGGGGCCCATTCGGTACTGGTATGATTGAATACCTCCTCGTAGGCTTTCATGTAATCACCCCAAAAAGCTCTTTCTTTGACATCATTTTCGGAAAACTTCCAGTTTTTTTCGGGGCGATCAATTCTTTCTAAAAATCGTTTTTTCTGTTCTCCTTTAGAAACATTGAGAAAGAATTTTAGGACAATAACCCCATTGTTGACCAGATATTTTTCAAAATTATTAATCTCCTCAAAACGTCGCTGCCAAACTTTCTTGGTTCTGTCTTCTGGGGGGAGTTTTTGCCGTTCCAATAAATCTTGATGGACGCGCACGACTAATAATTCTTCGTAGTAGGAACGATTAAAAATACCGATACGACCCCGCTCTGGTAAAGCTTTATAATATCGCCAGAGATAATCGTGATCTAGTTCTTCGGCCGAGGGTACTTTAAAGCTAAATACCTGACAGCCTTGGGGATTTAAACCAGACATAACGTGCCTAATCGTACCATCTTTACCCGCCGCATCCATGGCTTGCAGATTAATTAACAGAGCATAGGTATCCTGGGCATAAAGTTTATCTTGAAACTCGGCCATTTTTTCGATCCCCTGTTGCAGCAGCAGTGTGGCATCTTCTTTGGTAATGTAGTCTGGCTTAAACCGGGCATCGTAATCTTTGTGTAGAGAAATTTCTTTACCCGGTGGCACGATTAAGGATTGTAAAAATGCTTGGCGATCAATTTTGCTGACCATGCTCTTCTCCTTGATTATTTTGACCCCTAAAAGTACATTGTAGCACTTTTGCTCGGAAAATATCTAACTCTTTCACCGGCGAGTCAAGGATGAACTGGCAAAAGTATATTTAAATATTCGATTTTAGCTACTCCTCATCTGACGAGAAAGTAAAGAATAATTTTTAGGCGATCGCAAATTCGGTAAACTGTCGCACTTCGGGAGGTTGAAAAGCTAAAACTATCTCACTACTGGGAATTCCTACGCGCATTAATTCCGTGGCGATACCTGCTTCTGTCCAATCTTCTTCAATATAAATTTTGTCATTTTTTAGACGAAGATAAACGGAAATAGCTTTAATTCGTTTGCCATTTTTCCAGCCAATATTAAACCAAAGATATTGGCTTCTGTTATTATCAAATATCAATATTTCTTCTATGTCTTGATCGGGTACTTGTGAGGAAATTTCTGCATATTCTATGAGAATTTTCTTGATTATATTTTGATAACAATTTAGTTTATCCATTGAACTATTCCCTCCTGATTAGTGTCAACAATTAACAATAAAATTTGATACTTTTGCAAGATTATTTGTATGGCAGCTTGAGCGAAAAACTTTTCATAAATTTCTTGTCCGAATGAACTACCCCGCCGCAAGCGGACGGGGTATCAGAATCAAAATAGACTCAATTGTAGATTTTGGTGTAGCTGCAGGTATTCTTTATCTTGTTCTTTTACATATCTCGCTATCATACCTTCATCCC
>NZ_JADEVX010000158.1:0-10221 GCF_015207925.1 Microcystis sp. LEGE 00066
TTTCAGCTGCGCTGGGAATTGTCACCTGTCGGGGATTTTCCAGGGGTTTAGTGGAGACTGGGGGAGAATTGTTTTCTGGGGGTTTAACTTCCGAGGTGGGGGAAGGTTTAATTTCCGGGGACGGGGAAGGAGTGGGAACCGAATTAACCGCTACTGCATCCATCTGTTCTAATTCCACCACATACACTTCGTTAACGGTTTGGGAACCCTGGGGAATAGCCTCAAAGTCAATTTTGCCCTTAATGACGATTTCTTCGCCTTGACGGGGTAATTTATTGCTATTGGTGCGAATCCAAATCTTGCCGGAACCATCCTGCAAAAGATAGGCTCCTCCCGCTAAAAAAGGGGCATAATTGCTCACAGTTCCCCTAAGATAAACTAAAGCACCTTTTGGTTTTTCCTGTAATTGCTCGATCGCTGTTAGGGGAGGATCACCGATGTAGGGAACGGCAATACCGAGGTCAGCAAGGGTACTACAACCGAATAACCCTAGCAATAACAATAAACTGCTGATGCGCCCTAGACGAGTCTGGATAGACATTCTTGCTTTAACCTTAACGAGTGCGATTAGCCAATCTTTTTGACCATAGAATGGATCCGAAAGATTTTTGTTCTCGGTATTATCATAGAATGTCCGTAACTACTTGCCAAATTCTCGACGGGAAAGCCTTAGCTCAAAAAATCCAGCTTGGTCTAGGAGAGCGCATCCAGACGCTAAAATCTCCAATGGGAAGACCTCCGGGGTTAGCGGTGTTGATGGTGGGGGATAATCCTGCTAGTGCCGTTTATGTACGCAATAAGGAGAAAGCTTGTACTAAAATCGGCATGGCCTCTTTTGGTCGTCATTTTCCTACCGATACAAGTGAACTAGAAATTTTAGCGGAAATTGTCCGTCTCAATCAAGATGAGCGGGTGGACGGGATTTTAATTCAATTACCCTTACCCAAGCATTTAGATGCGGTTTCCCTTCTCTACCAAATTGACCCGAAAAAAGATGCTGATGGTTTACATCCTCTCAATTTAGGCGGTTTAGTGCGGGGTGAGGACTGTATCCGCAGTTGTACTCCTGCGGGGGTCATGGCACTGCTGAAAGAATATAATATTTCCATAGCCGGTAAGCACGCGGTGGTGCTGGGTCGCAGTATTCTAGTAGGGAAACCTTTAGCTTTAATGTTATTGGAGGAAAACGCCACGGTGACTATTGCTCACTCGCGCACGGAAAATCTGGCAGAAATAACCAGAAGTGCTGATATTTTAGTACCTGCGGTCGGTAAAGCGAATTTAATCACCCCGGATATGGTAAAACCTGGTGCGGTAGTGGTGGATGTGGGTATTAATCGCGTCGCTGACCGTTTGGTGGGCGATGTGGACTATGCTGGAGTGTTAGAAGTGGCTAGTTATCTTACTCCTGTACCGGGTGGTGTCGGTCCGATGACAGTGGCAATGTTATTAAAAAATACCTTGTTAAGTTACGAACGCAAGTTATAAATCCTCAGCTACCAGCTATCAGCTATTCAGTGATTCGGCTCTCTTGGATTCGGTAGGTAAAATCTATTCTAAAATACAGTCCTGCTGGTGAGTGCATGGAACGAACCACAAAGACACAAAGGACACAAAGATTGATCACTTCTATATAAGTTAAACTTATCACACAAAGAACAAGAGAGCCGTAATTCTACCGATACAATCCTTGATTTTTTTTTAACTATGTTGGTAGAATTTGACAAAACTGGATAGACTAGGAGCTTTTCGGTCATGATCTTTATTATCCCGATTATTCTTGGTGCGGCGGCCTTAGTTACTGCTGGTGTGGGTGTTAGTGCTGGTGCTGATGGTGTCTCTAAGCTACAAAAGGCGGAAAAAATTGGCAAAAGTGCCGAACAAAGATACAAAAAAGCCAATAAATCCCTAGAAAAAAAGTTTCAAGCTACCCAAAAATTCGCGGAAGAATACGGTCAACTGCAAATTAATGTCAAAATCAACACTATCGGCAGATTTGTTAAGTTTGTTCGACGAATTGATCAAAGAAATAGTCAAAGACTTGGTCAAAATTCTTCCCCATCCCATCAACGCTTCTTAGAAGGGTTTGAGGGATTTTCTGCCGAACAATTCAAGGAATATAAAGCAGAAGTTTTGGACGCGCAAAGTTTGGCTGTGGGGGGTTTAAAAGTAGTGGGAGTCGCCTCGGCAGCCAGTCAGGGAACCCTAGGATTAATTGGTCTTTTCGGTACTGCTAGTACAGGAACAGCAATTAGTGGACTTAGTGGGGCAGCCGCTTGGAATGCTACCTTAGCATGGTTAGGAGGTGGTTCTTTAGCTGCTGGTGGTGGTGGTATGGCTTTGGGAACAGTGGTTTTAGGAGGTATTACCGTCGGACCTGCTTTAATGATTGGTGGTTTTGTCTTAGGAGGAGAAGGGAAAAAGGCCCTAAGTAAAGCTATCGAATACGCCAAGAAAGTGGATAATAAAATAGATCAATTAGATAAAAGTAAGAGTTTTTTAGGACAAGTTCAGCGCAGAATTAAGGAGTTACAATACCTGGTTAATAGTCTGAATAGTAGAGCTATTCAGAGTTTAAATGAACTGGAGTCACGAGCTAATTTTAATCTCCATCTAGAGGAAGATGCAACCAAGTTTCGGGAGCTGCTACTTTTAATTAAAGCTTCATCGGAAATCATGAAACTACCTATTCTAGACGAAAAGGGAAAATTAACCAAAGCAACGGAAAATCTCGAAGAAAACTACCGCCATCTCTTAGAAAACTAATAATTATTCTTGAAAATCTATGAATGTTATCAATTGGTGAATAGCTCTTTATCCTCTGGTGATAATCAAAAACTTGCCTTAACTTTAGAAGAAATTATCATCTTATTTTGCTCTATTTCTTTAAAAATTTCAGTCAATTATCGACGGTAAAAGCCGCGTTAAAAGATGCTAGTCAGTATTGGAAATTTCAATTAATTATCTGTTAATATCTAAGGAGAAATATGACTCTAGAACTGCATAATTTTATCTGGGAAGAAGAACGTTTAGTGCAGGTGGAAACCCAACCCCATCACATCGCAGGGGTACTAACGGTAATTCAGGAAACCATGAATGATTCCGATTGCGAATGGGAGGATGTTTATTCCGCTTATTACGAGTGCGAAGATGACGGTACAATCACTTTTTATGAGGGAGAAAGTGCCGAGGAAGATAATCCGGGTATCTGGACTTATGTGGTTTATGAATGTGCCGCAGGAGAAGAAACAGTGATGACTAATGTTAATATCAATACCTTTGCTCCTCTCTTGCAATTACAACAATTAGCGGGGATTTAAAGACTACAAAAATCTTGAGTTATAGGTTTGTTAAAGTAGTTATCTTAACGATGAGGTACGAAGTTTTCGTTTTAGGGATTCGGTCGCCGGTCGTGGGTCGTCGATACAAAATTAGGTCATACTCCATATTTATGAGAAAGGCTGTATATCAATACAAAAAAAGGTGGGACTTGCCCACCTTTATCACTAAACTATTGTCCTTTCTCCACTGCTGCCACCATCAATAAAGTCTTGAGGACAGAATCAGGATTAAGACTGATGGAATCGATGCCTAATTCCACTAAAAATTGAGCGAATTCGGGGTAATCACTGGGAGCTTGACCACAGATACCGATTTTGCGATTATGGGCTTTAGCGGTTTCAATAGCCATTTTCACCATGCGTTTAACTCCCTCATTCCGTTCATCAAAAAGATGGGCAACTAGGGCAGAATCCCGATCTAATCCTAAGGTTAATTGGGTCAAATCATTAGAACCGATCGAAAATCCGTCAAACACCTGAGCAAATTGGTCGGCAAGAATTACATTACTTGGTAACTCACACATCACATAAACTTGCAAACCATTAACCCCGCGTTCGAGACCATTTTTCGCCATTTCTTCAAGGACTCTCATCCCTTCTTCGGGGGTACGACAGAAAGGAATCATCGGAATCACATTAGTTAATCCCATTTCTTCCCGGACCATTTTCAGCGCCCGACATTCCAAAGCGAAAGCCTCGCGATAATTAGGATCAGTATAACGGGAAGCGCCGCGCCAACCGATCATCGGGTTTTCTTCCTTGGGTTCAAAGGGTTTGCCACCCAATAAATTAGCGTATTCATTGGATTTAAAATCGGACATCCGCACAATTACATCTTTGGGGTAGAATGCGGCTGCAATCATGGCAATTCCCCGGGCTAATTTATCGACGAAAAATTGGGGTTTATCCTCGTAGTGTTTGGTTAATTCGGCGATTTGGTCTTTTACGTCCCCTTCTTCCAGTTCGTGGAATTTCAGCAAGGCGCTGGGGTGGGCCTGAATATGGTTAGCGATAATGAATTCTAGACGCGCTAAACCGACCCCTTGGGCAGGAATATCGGCAAAAGCGAAGGCTTTTTCAGGATTACCGATATTCATGAGGATTTTTGTCCGAGTTTGGGGCAAATTGTCCAGGGGAGTTTCAAGAATTTCAAAGGGTAGCAATCCGAGGTAAACTTTCCCTTCATCCCCTTCCGCACAGCAAACGGTGACTTCCTGACCGGTTTTAATCGTTTCCGTGGCATTATTGCAACCCACGATCGCCGGAATACCCATTTCTCGCGCGATAATAGCGGCATGGCAAGTACGACCACCTTGATTAGTCACGATCGCGCTTGCTTGTTTCATAATCGGTTCCCAGTCGGGATCCGTGCGATTGGTGACGAGAACTTCTCCCGGTTTAAAGTTGTTGATTTTATCTACACTGAGGATGACTCTGGCTTTTCCTTGACCGATTGCCGCACCTACACTCCGTCCCACCGCTAAAACTTGACTTCTTTCTTTAATTTCGTAGGATTTAAGGATATTAGCTGCTTTTTGGGATTGTACGGTTTCTGGGCGCGCCTGAACGATAAAGAGTTCTCCCGTGATCCCATCTTTTGCCCATTCGATGTCCATGGGGGTGTAGGTTCCGCGCACTTGCGAGTAATGTTCCTCGATTTGGGTCGTCCAACGGGCTAAAGTGAGGATTTCTTGGTCACTAATGCAGAATTGATCCTGTTCTAGCTTGTTAACTCGGATATTCTTGGTTAGACGCGATCCTCCATCATCGTAGATCATTTTGATCGCTTTACTGCCGAGGCGTTTGTCGAGGATGGGTTTGTAACCGTTTTTAAGAGTGGGTTTAAAAACTAGATATTCGTCGGGGTTAACGGCACCTTGCACGACATTTTCCCCTAAACCGTAGGCTGCCGTGATTAAAGCGGCATTTTTGAACCCTGTTTCCGTATCGATGGAAAACATCACCCCGGAGGTGGCTAGATCTGAGCGCACCATTTTTTGGACACCGACGGAAAGGGCGACGGCAAAGTGATCGAAACCGTTATGATGACGGTAGGAAATAGCGCGATCGGTGAAT
Organism: Microcystis sp. LEGE 00066; assembly: GCF_015207925.1. NCBI lineage: Bacteria > Bacillati > Cyanobacteriota > Cyanophyceae > Chroococcales > Microcystaceae > Microcystis > Microcystis sp. LEGE 00066. The sequence continues at coordinate 5,418 of NZ_JADEVX010000158.1, forward strand.
AAAGAGGCAAAACATTTATGACAAGCTTCTAAAACTCCCCTCACTCCCTGCACGTTGAGATAGGTTTCCTGTTGTCCAGCAAAACTCGCTTCTGGTAAGTCTTCGGCAGTGGCGCTCGATCGAACGGCCACATCGATGGAATGATAGAGATCATCGCCATAACGTTCACAGAGTCGGCGATAGGCAATAGCGATCGCATGACTTAAATCATCGGGGAACGGTGTATTGAGGATTAATGTGCGTGCTTGTTTACCTTTTTCCTGCAAGTTCTGCACATCGTTTTCGTCTAAATCTTGGAAAATTTGTCTTAATTGTGCGTCTAGTCCGGCTTTTTCGACAAAGTGACGGTAAGCGTAAGCGGTGGTGGCGAATCCTGTGGGGACATTAATCCCTTTCGGGGTTAATTGTTGGATCATTTCGCCTAAGGAGGAGTTTTTGCCACCGACTAATCCCACATCTTTGCTATCTACTTCTTCAAACCACAGAATTAATGCTTGTTCTCTAGAGGTTCTCGCAACATCTTGTAATAGCATCATAAGTATTTTTACCTCTGTACTCTATACTTTCAGTTTAGCGACATACCATCTTCAAAAATCCTTGAGTTTGATATTTATTTACAAAACTCTACAATAGCCAACTCAGCCACGCTTACCCTATCTCTAAAGGGTTTAATTGTCTAGGTATTTAACACAAAAATTAACAAATTAATCAGGAGTCTCAACAGTAACTTTACTCAATGATAGCCTTAGTTATCTCAAAATAGTTACAGCAGTTATCTCAATGGTGAGATAGGAAGTTTTCTTTTTGGGGAGTCGGTCGTCAGCAGTCAGGAGTCAATACTAAATTAGGTTATACTTTTTTATGAGAAGGGCTGTAATTTAGCAATACGTCACCTTCAGTTTTAGGCATTTTCCAGGTCTGATAATAGTTCTTCTTCTGTTAAGTGAATTATCCCCACGCCAAAATCGGTCAATCTCAATAAAAAATTAACCCTATCCACTCCTAATAAATTGGCAGCCATACCCGATGAAATAAGTAGCTGGTTATAATTAAATTAAAAATGGATTTTAGGTTCGATCCCCCCTTAATCCCCCCTTATTAAGGGGGGCATCTGATAATTTTTAACGCCTACCTACTTAGGTTTCATCTCAAAGAGTTTTACTACCATAGATCAGGTTGCTTCTCTCTCGAATTACTCTCGTGTTTTTTGAAGAAAATCGGGTAAATTTTCAGGATAATTTATGGTGAGTTGTAAAGTCATATCTCCTGCTATATTTATCTCATTTTTCTAGGTTGGATTTCGCCTAGTTTAGCTTAACCCAACCTAGATTTATTTATAGTTGTGTGATGGTGACATCAACAGTTTTAACCGTAGTTCCCAAACTGGATAAGGGAGGTTGAATTTCCTGTTCATTACCCACTACTAGAGTCACAATTTGATTCGGTTGTAGATATTGTTGGGCCACTCGTTGAATATCGGCAATTGTCACCCCTTTTACCGCTTGTTGATAACGGAAGATAAAATCTTGGGGATAACCATAGTATTCATAGGTCATCAATCGCGATAAATTTTGAGCAGGTTTCTCAAACTTAAAAACAAAAGAATTGAGAATAGAATTTTTAGCATCTGCCAATTCTTTTGCGGTTACGGGTTGATTGCGAAGGCGCTCGATTTCGCCTAAAATTGCCTTAATAAAAGGTACGGTAGCATCGGTGCGAGTTTGACCTCCGGCAATAAATAAACCGGGATAATCATAACGACTATTCCAGACACCATAGACAGAATAAGCTAATCCTTGACGGGAGCGCACTTCATTAAATAAACGACCACCAAAACCGCTTAAAATCTCATTTAATACCGTTAAAGCGGGATAGTCAGGACTATCCAAACGACCCCCAAGATGGCCTAATAAAACCGTACTCTGGGTTAATTGGGGTTGATTGACAACAAAGACACCTTGAAGATTTTTTTGGGTTGCCGAAGGGGTGAGAATTTTAGGGGCAGTGGCGGGATTTTTCCAATCGCCAAAAGTCTTATTGATTAATGCTTTCATCGAGGGAGAATCAAAATCACCGACAATTCCTAAAATTATTTGGTCGGGACGGACATAGGTGCGATAAAAATCGATTAAATCCTGACGGTCAATATTAGCTAAAGTGCTATATTCTACAGTACGAGCGTAGGGACTATTATCACCATAGACTAGCTTTTTAAACTCCCGACTAGCAATATCACTGGGATCATCATTACGTCGGGCAATTGCTCCTTTTTTCTGAACTTTGGCTAATTCCACTCTCTGATTTTCAAAAGCTGGGGAACGCAAAACCTCAGCAAAGAGATTAAAAACGGTTTCTAAATCTTCACTAAGAGCGCTAAAACTAGCAGTTCCAGCATTAAGATCGATCGAGGTTTCTACTAGGGATGCTCTTTGTTCTAATAACTGATTTAAGACATTAGAAGGATGTTTTTCCGTGCCACCACTACGCAGCACGGTTCCAGTAATATCGGCTAATCCGACTTTTTCCCCGGATTCTAATCTTCCTCCCGTCCGAATCATCGCCGTACCACTTACTAAAGGTAAGCTCCGATCCTCCACTAAATAAACCACCATCCCATTATCTAGTTGATAGCGCTCGTATTGGGGAACTGTAACTTCAGGAAGGGGAGGAAAAGTTAAATCGGTAAAATGTCGCGGGGTTTGGGCAATTGCCGGGGAACGAAAAGCGAGGACACCTATCAGGGTGAGCAGGATTAAACCTAGCCATTGTAAGCGTTTTTTCATGATTTGAGTCGAAATTATTGAGAGGAATAGATAAGAGGGAACAAAAGGCAAACCTGGCCGCTTTTTGCTTTTTACGGTAGTCCTCAAGAAGTAATGATGATAGAATAGTCGCTAAAAATCAAGTGTCTCTCCGCCATGCCTAATTGTCCAAAATTGCCTACGGATCGGGGAGATATAGTATTTTATCCATCACTATAATTCCTCTTTGGATTTATCATTACTTGTTTAGCACCACCAATTTCAATCAGATTCTTGAGTATTTTTCGTTCCCCCTCCAAACCCATTCTAAACTAGAGGTCGGCATTGCTGCTTTGGCAGCGTCCTGAGCATTCAAACTCTCGAACTAGCTTCGCCAATTCAAAAATGAAACGCATCAACCTCAGGACCCTTTTGCATGAGTGCCTCTTGCCGTTCGGCTGTCCTGATATGTAGCATCTGCTCAACGGATTGAGTATAATAGGTCCCAATCCCAGTGATATGTGTTACCATTCGGGGTAAATTCAAGCGATCTCCAGACACCTATGAGCAAGGTTCTCGTGTTGAATGCCTCCTACGAACCGCTAAATATTACCAGTTGGCGGCGTGCGATCGTTTTATTATTGAAAGGAAAAGCTGAATCCCTAGAACATAACGGAAAAGTGGTTTGTCGTGACTTACCCCTACCTTCCGTTATCCGTCTTAGGCAATATGTCCGTGTTCCCTACAAGGAAATTCCTTTAACCCGTCGTAATATTCTCGAACGAGATCATCACACCTGTCAATACTGTCTCTACCGAGGTGAACAATTAACCATCGATCATGTGATTCCCCGTTCTCGCGGAGGGGGTGACACTTGGGAAAATTTAGTGGCGGCTTGTGTGCGTTGTAATGTGCATAAGGGCAATCGTACACCAAAAGAGGCCAATATGTCCCTACGCGCCCAGCCGCGTCGTCCCTACAGCAGTCTCCACTTTGAGCTATTAAAGCACACCAGGGGGAATCACAATCACGAATGGCGTAAATATGTCATCGGTATTTAGGGTGAAAAAGGCATGGTGAAACCAAGACCAAAATTGATTCCCATGCCATTATTATTAGTCTGGGTGCGAGGATTGGCAACTCCCGTGCCTAGATAAACCGAACAACCGCGACAGGGGGAATTGACTCGGTAGCGCACCGCCATGGGATCATTGGGATCGGTGATGGTTACTCCCTGATGGTTTAAATCTTTAATTAGATTGGTGACGGGTTTGAAAAAATCGGCGCTGGGGGGTTGACTTGGTGGCAGTTCTAGGGTTTGTTCTTGGGAAGCAAGAACGATTTCTGAGGTGATAACTAGCAGTAGAGAGGTGGTTAAGCTAAATAAACCCAGATTATTTTTGATTTTCATCTTTTTTCTTACCGAAAGATTGTTAATTTTTTCTCTGAAAATTCTAGCGTTTCCTCGCTGGAAAGGACACTAATCAGTAAAAAAATTTAGGCTCTTCGGGAATTGTTATGCAAATAATTAACTTAAAATAAAATTCGATGAGAGTACCTACGCCTAAAAGTAGCTGAAATCTATACAGGGAGACACTTACGGCACAAACAAGTTAATATCAAAAGATAGACAATCGAGTTAAGATTTGATATAATAGCCAAAAACCAGAGTATTTTACTTATGATACTTGACAAATTTTTGAACCTAAAAGGAACGTCTATTCAAGGCTATCTACACCTAGAAAATATCGGTATAGTTTGCCAAATCGAATCGAAAAATCAAAAAGCAATCTGTCCTCGTTGTGGGTTAGAGAGCGATAAACTCCACCAAAATCATCGACATTTAGTCAAAGATTTACCAATCTCAGGTCAACCAGTGTACCTACAGGTTAATCGTCGTCAATTTAAGTGCGATAATTGTCGAAAACCCTTTAGTGAAGAGTTAGATTTTGTCGCCAAGAAACGAACCTATACGAAAAGACTAGCCGAGAATATACTCGAACAATTAAAAGAAGGAGATATTTTAAATGTTAGCCGAAGAAATGACGTAACGGAAGAAGAGA
>NZ_JADEVX010000159.1:0-10151 GCF_015207925.1 Microcystis sp. LEGE 00066
TTTGGTCTTGTAAAGAGTCAATTTCATCTATAAATAATACTATGGGACGATTGATAGCTTTTGCCCAACCTCTTAAAAAAGCCTTAATTCTGCTTCCTGGTTCTTCCTGTTGCCATTGTTTAGCAGGTGGTTGTAATTCGGTCGGTAAACTATCCTCAATTGTATTATACCAAGTTCCTAAAATTGCCAATTCTGCGGCAGTAGGATCATGATTAAATGCACTTCCTACTTCTACGGATACCATGACTGCGGCATAATTTCCTGTAGCAGTAAGTTGTTTTGCTAGGGATAACATAGCGGTGGTTTTCCCCGTTTGTCGTGGTGCGTGAAGAACAAAATAACTACGTTGTTGAATTAGCTCCTCTAAATCTGGTAATCTGACTGTGGGGGAGAGCATATAGTGGATATCGTCTGAACAGGGACCGGCAATATTAAACCAGCGAGTCATAGAATTTTGCTAATAGGTGAACTCTTTAAGTTTAGACATTTTTTATGCTCTTGATACATTATTAAAACCACTAATTTGCTAATGAGAGTTGGTTAATTCCACAATTAATTGTTCAGGAGTGATAATTCGTGGCGTGATAATGGGGAAATCTTGAGGATTACGGGTAATAATTGCATCCAATTTATTAACTACCGCAGTAGAGTATTGAATAGAATCTTCAAAATCCTGAAAATTGGTTATGAAAGCCATTATAATTGCAGCCTTATTTACTGTAGCAATTTGACAAAAAGTAAGTATTTCTTGCAAAAACTCAATAGTTAAATCTCGACCTTTTTGTTTACGAATCAGATAATAAAGGTCACTAATAGTTGATGCTGAAATGTAGCCTTCTATTTGTCCCTGTTCAACAAATGCCAAAACTGTCTCGCTATTAGTAAAGTAAGGCTGTCTTTCCAGGGCAATATCTATAATTATGTTGGTATCGACCAAGACTTTCACAGGTTATGTTTCTCCTTTAAATATTCCCATTTAGCTTGATCTGGATCAAAATCAGGAGGTGCAGGTTGGGTTTTCTCAAACCAGTTTTGCAAAGCCTTGATTTTAGTTGGTCTTTTTGGTGTTTCTGGTGCTGATTCAGTGGTTGGGGTTGTGGTATGATCAAGGGTATCTGGGGCTGCCCAAACTACAATTTCCACATTTCCGGGGGGTAAGTTCAGGGGTTCGGTAATCAGCAAGTTACCAGATTGATCAATTTTTCCTTTGAGTTTGTATGCTTGCATGATGTTTTTTATGATACTCTGTTTTTATATCATATCATATCATAGTGAACAAAATTCACTCTCTAAATTTGGGTTTAAATCATGATAACTACACTCATCGAAAGAGAAGCAGAACCAATTTTAATTAGTGACTTAACTTGGAGAGAATTTAAAGCTGTTGAACAGCTAATTGATCGCCCAGGGTTAAGGTTATCTTTTTTAGATGGAGTTTTGGAGATTAGAAAAATGCCAGGTAAAAAACACGAAACCATCAAAGAACGTATTGGTGCTTTACTAGAAATTTATTTAGAATTTTTGGGATTAGATTTTACTCCTACTGGTTCTGTCACCTTAGAAAATGAATTTGAAAAGGTTAAAAGAGAAGGTGATAAATCCTATGAGTTGGGAGCCAATAGAAAACATCCTGATTTAGTGATTGAGGTGGTTGTTAGTAGTGGAGGAATTAATAAACTGGAAGCATACAAACGGTTACAAATTCCCGAAGTTTGGTTTTGGATGAATGATGAGTTATTGTTTTATAGTTTAGGAAATGAGGGATATGAAGCTGTTAGTAAATCGCAACTTTTACCGAGTTTAGATGTAGGTTTATTGATGCTCTGTATTAATACAGAAAATCATGCTCAAGCACTGCGGGAATTTAGAGCAGGGATAAAAATTATTGAATCAACATAACCATATAAAATGCTGATTTTTTCCGCCTATCTAAAGATTATGGGTTAACTTAACAGTTGCAGAATGCCGAGAATTAAATTCTCAATATTCTATCAAAAGGGAACAAGTCTTTAACCGTTTCATCGCCTCCGTATTATTAGAAGAAAGACGAGCAGGTAATATTCCTGTTTGGGAAGGAATTAGGATTGTAAGAGAAAGAATAGACCTCTTGCAAAAGTCTTAAGTGGATCCTTGTACAGCAACATTTTTGAAGATTATCAACTACTAATAAATAATTAACTGAAAGTCCCTCCCATTATTGTTTCTATCGTTTGTTTTCGGATTTATGCAAGAGGTCTAATTTAATAGCGATATGAATCCTTTAAAAGACAGTATTTTTGGGAAAATGCGGTTCTTCGGTTTGTCTTATGCAACGGACAGGGTTATAAAAAATGAAACTCTTATAGAGAAAGACATTTGGCGATTTTTGTCAATTGTTTTTGATCTAGAGCGAACTAATCAATTAAATCCCTTACCAGATAAAGATTTAGTCGATTTATGCCCCCCTATCGAACCATACCAAGTAACGAAGAACCGAAAATGCTCTCATTTCATCAACTCAATAACCAATCTAGATGATTCTGTAAACATTGCTTGAGGTCGTAGCGTTGCTTGATAGTTTCCCTAGCATTTAAACGCAGATTTTGCCAACCCTGGGGATAATCTAACACTTCATCGACGCGATCGGCTATTTGTTGGGGAGAAAAGAAATCCACTAATAAACCATTTTCCCCATCGGTAATTAATTCTCGCACGGGGGGAGTATCGGAACCAATCACGACGCAACCCATGGCCATAGCCTCTAACATTGACCAGGACAGCACAAAAGGACGGGTAAGATAGATATGGGCCGCCGATGCCTGTAAAACCTGTTTATATTGACCGTAGGGCAGAGAACCGGTAAAATGCACCCGGGATAAATCCAAAGAAAGGCTTTCTAACATCAATTGTTTATAGGTTTTGCCGTCCGGTAGAGTTTTCCCATAAGCGACCCGATCCTCCCCGACAATCACCACATGACAGTTAGGCCGACGGGCTAAAATTAGGGAAACAGCCGTCATAAATTGGGGAAAACCGCGATAGGGTTCCATTCCCCGGGTTGCATAGGTGACAATCTCCTTAACACCCGATAAATCTAAACCTATCTCCGGAATCACTAACTGCACATCGGGACGGGGACAGAAATAGTCCGTATCGATGCCATCGTGTAAAACCGTCAGTTTCGAGTGAAATTCGGGGGGAAATTGTTGTTTTTGCCAGATAGTCGGCGATAAACCTCGATCGCAACTGACCAGATCGATGAGGATCGTCGCATTTTTAATTCTAATCCGGGCCTCGGCATCAGCATTAAGGGGATCCGCCGGATCAAAATCAGCATCGGAACCATGGGCATGATAAAACCATTCAAAATAGGCTAAAAACTTAGTTTTCGGGAAAATATCCTTGATAAATAGGCCCGGCCCCCAGCCAGAATGTGCATAGACAATATCGGGATAAAATCCTTGATTTTTCAGTTGTTGGCAAACACCATAAACCGCTTGACCTTGTAAAACCGCACTTTCGAGGGGACGGACATAATGATGGGTTTGGGGAGAAACAGCGCGACTTTCCTTGTAAATAAATTTTTTTACCCCCGCTATCTCTCCCTGCTGCCGGGTAGTGCCGAAAATCACTTGATTTCCAGGGTCTTGAGCCAAAACCGTGATTAAATGGCGAAATTGGGCGGGAAAATTGGAATGAAGGAATAAAAATTTCATCGCGGGTAAAGGTTTAGAAAAAGCGATCGCTAATCGTACATTGTCCCTGAAAACGGAGCAGATGATCGCATAATACCAAAGCCATCATCGCTTCTACCATCGGGACGGCCCGAGGTAAAACACAAGGATCGTGTCTTCCTTTGGCTGCCAGGGTGGTTTCTTCCCCGCTGCGCGTCACGGTTTTTTGTTCTTTACCGATAGTCGCGGTGGGTTTAAAAGCGATGCGGATAATAATATTTTCACCGTTACTAATTCCCCCTTGGATACCCCCCGAACGATTGCTCGTGGTGCGAATTTCTCCGTTATTATCGATAAAATACTCGTCATTGTGTTCGCTGCCGGTTAAGAAGGTTCCCGCGAATCCCGATCCGATTTCAAATCCCTTACTCGCGGGTAAGGACATCATCCCCTTAGCTAAATCGGCTTCTAGCTTATCAAAAACGGGTTCTCCTAGACCTTTCGGCACATTTCTGGCTACACATTCCACCACCCCGCCGATCGAGTCTTTATTCAGGCGAATTTGGTCGATCAGGGCGATCATTTTGGCGGCCGTTTCCTCGTTGGGACAACGCACCATATTACTTTCCACCTCGTCGAGGGTGACGGTGTTGGGGTCGATGATTGCCTCAATATCTTTAATTCGCTTCACATAACCGATAATCTCGACATTATAGACAGATTTAAGGATTTTTTTAGCGATCGCTCCTGCGGCCACCCGGCCGATGGTTTCCCGGGCCGAGGATCTGCCTCCTCCTTTCCAGTTGCGAATGCCGTATTTTGCTTCGTAGGTGGCATCCGCATGGGAAGGTCGGAATTTCTCGGCCATTTCGTTGTAATCTTGCGAACGAGCATCCTGATTCCGCACTAAAATAGCGATCGGTGTACCGAGGGTTTTACCTTCAAAAACGCCCGAAATTATCTCACAAATGTCATTTTCCCGACGCGGGGTCACGATTCTGCTTTGTCCCGGTTTGCGACGGTCTAAATCGATTTGTATCTCCTCTTCGGAAATTTCTAAGCGCGGAGGACAACCATCGATAACCACTCCTACCCCACCCCCGTGAGATTCTCCAAAAGTGGAAACCCGAAATAGTCGTCCGAAAGTGTTACCCATAATCTCAATATCTACTAAGCCTCAAGCTTTTATTGTACCTGAGCGGTTATCAGTTATCAGTGATCAGTTATCAGTGATCAGTGATCAGATGTGAGTTTTTAGTGGACAGTCTTAAGTAGAAAATTGGCTCTTCGGTTTGTGTTATGCAATGGACTGGGGTTATAGGGGATGGAACCCTTATGTAGAAAGGCATTTGGCGATTTTTGTCAATTGTTTTTCATCTAAAGCGAACTCATCAATTAAGTCTCTTGCCAGGTAAGGATTTAGTCAATTTATGCCCCCCTATCGAACCATACCAAGTAACGAAGAGCCAGAAAATTGCCGTTTTCTTGTCACTGATGCCATTTTTCAAAAGTAATCGCAGAGATGGTTAATTTCCCTTACCCCCAAAACCAAAGGGAGAGGGGAGTAAAATGCCGGCTCTCTTATTCTTTGTGTGATAAGTTTAACTTATATAATACCGATCAATCTTTGTGTCTTTGTGGTTCGTTCCATTTGCTCGCCCGCAGGACTGTATTTTAGAATACGTTTTACCCACCAAACCCAAGAGAGTAAAATGCCTGCTACGAATAAAGGAAAATAGTATGATTACTGTTTACTGATTACTGTTCACTGATAACTGAAAGGTCTCCTGTCTTCAGGTTAAGCTCCCAAAAAAAGGCTATTCTTTACCTTATATAGCCTGGCGAAAATTTGATGACTTCTTTGTTAGTTCACACTTATCCTTCTCTTGTCAAGGGTATTTTAATTAAACGTTACAAACGCTTTTTTGCCGACATACAACTGGACAACGGAGAATTAATTACGGCCCATTGCGCTAATACCGGACCGATGACAGATGTATGCGTAGAGGGTCAACCGGTTTATCTTTCTCGTAGTGATAACCCGAAGCGAAAATTAGCTTATACCTGGGAGATGATTCAACTGGGGGACACTTGGGTGGGAGTTAATACCAATCTTCCCAATCAGGTGGTGAAAAATGCCCTGTTGCAAGGGGTTTTTCCCGATTTGGTCAAAAATGACACCGAAGTGCGATCGGAAGTGGCCTACGGTCAAAATAATGGCAGTAGAATTGATTTTCTTTTGACCCATGGGGATAATTCCCTCACCTATATCGAGGTGAAAAATACCACCTGGAATCAGGGAGAAACGGCACTTTTTCCCGATACTGTCACCACGCGGGGACAGAAGCATTTACAGGAATTAATGGCTTTATTGCCCGCAGCGGAAGCGATTATGCTCTACTTTATTAATCGGGGTGATTGTTATCGATTTGCTCCGGGGGATAGTAAGGATGCTAAATACGGGCAGTTATTGCGTCAAGCAGTGGCTAAAGGAGTCAAGGTTTTACCCTGTCGCTTCCAAGTGACACCCACGGGAATTTATTATTTAGGTTTAGCAGAATTGCAACTGTGAAACCAGTGGTTTAGAGGGGCCAGCTTTTGACAAAATCCCCTGAACCGCAACTGACCTTGAAAAGCTTAGAGACACAGTTACCTGTGCCTCTAATGGGGATTTTGTCGATACATATTTGGGGTAATTTGTCAAGGTTTTTGATAACTAATTCCGTGGCGCATTTTCTCTAGTTTCTGTTGCACCTGAGCATCGAGAGAATGGAATAAAAAACGCCCTTTGGGACTTTGAGAAGAACTCTGGGATTTTCTCAGACGACGACCGGTTAAATCCACCTCGATTTCCAGACGTTGAGCGGAAATCCACTGGGCCCCATAACCCATAACGGTCATTTTTTGGGCATTATCAGAGGTAGCGACGATAATCCGTCCGATAGCTGGGGCGCGATCGTGCCAAAAATCGGCGCAGGTTTTCTCGATATAGGTGTCGGCGGTTTGAGCGTGAGCGGTAAAATAAATCGATAAATGGTTAGTGTAGCGTTCTTGGCTGCCGGGGGTATCTTGAAGGTAGGAATCGAAAACGATTTGGGTTTGATAACCCTGATGGTGGGTGTAACCGATTAGGGTTTCAATTAACTTGTCTCGCGCCGGTTCGAGACCGTGGCGATCGCTAATTTTTTTCAGGGACGGCCAAGCGCCGATGACGTTGTAGCCGTCAACCAGCAGAAGGGAACGATCAGAAGAATTAACCATGGCTTTGAGAGTAATTTGTGTGGCATTAAGGGCAGTTCTAAAAAACAGCATCCTAATGATATTAACAAAAAATTTAAGATTCGACTGCCGCACTTGCCAATAATCTCGCTTTTAATTCTAGGGCATTTCCCTGATCCGCTACCTTGCCACCCTCCAACAAAAATGCTCCATCGCTGTAATCCAATTCATCAAGGCGATGCGTCACCCAAAGGGCTGTAATCCCCCGGTTTTTGACCAAGTTCTGCACTTGAGAGACTAATTCTATTTGGGTATCCCCATCCAAAAGGGCAGTGGGTTCATCAAAGAGCAAAACCTCGCAATGACGAGCTAAAGCCCCCGCAATGGCGATTCTTTGCTTTTGTCCGCCACTGAGAGCATAGATCGGTCGTTTTTCCATTTCTAATAAATTCACCGCCCCTAGGGATTCCCGCACCCGGGCCCGAATTGCCGGCGTGGATAAACCCTCGGATACCAACCCAAAGGCCACATCTGCCCCCACTGTCGGCATAACTAACTGATGGTCGGGATTTTGAAAAACAAAACCGAGGGGGTTAGGTATCTCTATTTCCCCGCGACTAGGTTTTAATAATCCCGCTAATAATCGCAGCAGGGTTGATTTACCGCTGCCATTTGTCCCCAACAACATCCAAAATTCCCCTCTGGGAACTTGCAAAGAGCAGCCATTTAATACTGATTTCCCATTCGGCCAGCTAAACCAGAGATCTTTTACTTTTATAGTCATGAATTATCAGTTATCAGTTATCAGTTATCAGTTATCAGTTATCAGTTATCAGTTATCAGTTATCAGTTATCAGTTATCAGTTATCAGTTATCAGTTATCAGATTTGAGTTTTTAAGTGTGCAGTATTAAATAGAAGTTTCCTACTGTCTTTTTACTGCTCACTGATTACTGTTTACTGTTTACTGTTTACTGCTCACTGATAACTGATTCAAGAACTATTCTGTGGCTAAGGTGACAAACCCCGGCACTCTGCCGGTGGAGGCAGCCCCAGATTTTTGTGACACAATCACCGCACTGATCTGATCGCTCAAAACCGCCACCTTTTTATCGGTTTGTTTTTCGCAGGTTAATTCTAATAATTCGGGATTAGGCGATCGCATAGCGTTAGTAATTGTTTGATACAAAGCGTCTGCTGCTGCTTCTTCCTTGCGCTGCACGGAAATGGGGATGGGCGAGAGTTTCAGGGTAATATCGATAGAATACATAGTTTAGCGTTCCCTTCCAAAAAACAAGTCAAAAACCATTGTATAGCAGGGGTTGGGAAGTCAGTGATCAGTGATCATGAGTTTTCAGTTCACTGATTGCTGTTCACTATCACCGATTAACTCTCGGCAGTGGGTGTGCAGAGGCGTTGTTAGCTGGTAATCACTTGCTTCAATGAATGTGCATGGTGCGTTCCCCAAAAATCTATCGGTGCAGCAGTAGGAGTTGCATCAGGGAACGCACCCTACAAGATCAGCGATCGCACTAAAGTTGACAATGTTGACGCTCATCAGAGTTGTACATCGTTAAGTACAATTGTTATTATGGTTCTGTCCAAATCCGGTTGGCAAAACCCAAAGGCTTCGGGGAACGCACCCTACAGCGATAGCGATTGCACTAGGACGGACGCACAACAAATCATAAAACAATTGGGGTATATTGATTAATTTGCTAGTCACAAAAAACAGAAGATATGATATCAAACACTTTAGCTTAAAAATAAAAAAATGCAATTTTTAAACCAATTTATGACAAATATTCAGATATCACTTAACTGGTTTGTATCAAATAGTGAAGTGATCAGAAATGTAGCTCAAACCCTTCAGTCTATCGTCACCATTGTTGGTATTTTTGCCGCTGCAATTTGGTTTTTGCGGAAAAGAAAAATTCAACCCAAGGCGATAATTACTCACAAAATCACTCATCATTGCATTCATAGCAATATGCTACTAAACAACAAAATTTTGTTGATTCGTATTATTGCAAAGATAGAAAATATTGGTAATGTGCTAATAAAGATTGATCACGTCGAAGCAAGAATTAATTGGGTATCACCTATTATAGAAGATGTTATTTACTCTATCCAAGAAGCGGAACAATTTGAGAATTTACAAATCGATTTTCCAGGAATATATTCAAAAAAGGTAGATCTAAAAAAAAAGGTGAAATCATTGTAATTGAACCGGGGGAATCGGACGATATATACTGCGATTTCATACATAGAACAGATAAATATCCAGAGAAAATTAAAACTATAATGATTTACTTTTATGCTAGAAATATAAAATCTCATGGTCAACTGATGGGATGGTCTTTTGAGGAATGTTATAATTTTGACGATAGACCTGAAAATGGAGAGTTCTAATGTATGATTCTGGGCAAGAGTCTTGCGATTCTAAGCAAGAGTCTGAAAATATGAATGTTCTTGACAAGCTTGTTCGAGATTGGACAGAGTTACTAAATCCGACTCAGGAACTGCATCAGAAACGGGCCAAGCCGCCTTCCCCCCCGGTAGGGCAAAAAAAACCACCTGAGCCATATCCTCCTGAAAGTGACGAACCCAAGTCTGCCACATAACCATTAATTATACTGGGCGTTGCTGATTTTAAGGATGAATTGTCTTTGAGGAAATTCTTAAAACCAAAAACTGAGTTAACTTGTGGATACGATGCACAATCGCTTCCTTTAGTGTTCATATCTCGATTCAGCAACGCCTTATACCGCTTCCTGCGATCGAGCAACCCTCTCCATCCTACTATCCCACTTCCATCGGTCTAACACTCCTTAATAAGACTTAATAGCGCACTGTGGGGTTTAATCACCTCAATTTGGGCATAATTGCCGCACAGAGGGGTCTAGCATCCCACTCAAGTGGATTTTGCCGCATTTGCCAATGACAACAGCTTTGAGGGCGCAGCAAGTGGTCTCCCCGAAAAAATTTTAGATTTTCTTAAGATCGACCTAAAAAATATTGGTCATTTTTTCCAATATAGTGTAAGTTAAGAAAAGTAAAGATTTCTCACAATTCTTCAACACATCTGCTGGCCTGCTCGGATAGATGGAGAAGAGAGCGCGGAATCTTAGCAATAATATACATTTTTCGGAGAAAACCCCCATGACCATTGCTGTCGGACGCGCCCCAGAAAGAGGGCTGTTTGATGCTCTCGATGACTGGCTCAAAAGAGACCGTTTCGTCTTCATCGGTTGGTCTGGTTTACTACTCTTCCCCTGCG
>NZ_JADEVX010000338.1:0-1739 GCF_015207925.1 Microcystis sp. LEGE 00066
AGAGGGAATGCTATCCATCTCGGAATGGTTGGCAAAATCCTCCAGTGTTTTTACTAAGAGTTGTCAAACAATCCGAAACTGGTTTGGAGAAATAATTAGTTATTTCGAGCGAAGGACAACGAATGGGATGGTCGAGGGAATCAACAATAAACTTAAACTAATAAAACGGAGAGCCTATGGCTTTAGAAACTTTCGGAATTTTTGGGTTAGAAGTATGTTATCTTGGCATCTTGTCTGTTGATTTAGCATAAAGAGTAACGAAGAGCCGAGATTATTCGCCTTTTAACGGTGACTTAGTTTACTGGTCTAAGAGACAGTCCAAACTTTACGATGGAGCAACTTCTAGGTCTTTAATCCGACAGAACCATACCTGTGGATATTGTGGCTTGAAATTTATTGATGAGGAAAGAATACATCTGCACCACATCGATAGAAATCACGCTAATGGTCGAGCCAATAATCTTTTGGCAGTACACGAATCATGCCACGATTACATCCACAGGTGCAAAAGTGAAAGCTAAGATTATCGGGAGCCGAGTGCGGTGAAAGTCGCACGCTCGGCTCTAAGAGAGAGGTGCGGAGGATAATACCTCCCATCGACTCTACCCACCTCTTTTTCTCTAGTCAAACTATTTTTGACTAATCTCAAATGCTAAGTCGTATCTGGCTCTCCCAGGTTTGGTGGGTAAAATGTATTCTAAGATACATTCCTCCTAGCGAGGGGGTGGAACGAACCACAAAGACACAAAGGACACAAAGATCGATCGATCCTATGTAAGTTAAACTCATCACACAGAACCTAGAAGAGCCTACTTGGCTCTTCCGGTTTCTGTGTGGAAACGAAGCCTATACTGATAGTTTCTTCGGCAAAATAGTCGTAAAAGTCTTTCTCCGTCAACATTTCACGATTCCATAAGCAAAAATTATCACACAAAGTCGAGAAGAGCCGATACTTTTTAAACAGCATTTAAGACCATCACCATCCCTAAATATTTGCTCCGATTTTTTATAGTAAAGTTATACTATTAAGGAAGCAAAGACGAAATTCTAGGGTTAAGCAATGGTTAGACAACTCGACGACAGCCCGAAAACCACAATCGTCTATCCCGATAGCGATGGTAAACCGATGGCCGACAATACAAGACAATTTCGCTGGATTACGACGATTAAAGCGAATTTAGACTGGTTATTTGCCAATGATGCCGATGTTTTTGTCGCCGGTGATTTACTCTGGTATCCCGTGGAGGGAGATAATAAGACTCGACAAGCACCCGATGTGATGGTAGCTTTCGGTAGACCAAAAGGCGAAAGAGGTTCCTATCAACAGTGGAAAGAGAACAATATCCCCCCACAAGTGGTTTTTGAAATTCTCTCTCCGGGTAATACCCAAACGGAAATGACCAGAAAACTACTGTTTTATGACCGTTATGGTGTGGAAGAATACTACATTTATAATCCCGATAAAAATGATTTGGGTGGCTGTATTCGTCGGGAAAATCGGCTCGAAAGTCTGGAAAATCTCGATAATTGGGTCAGTCCTCGCTTGGGCATTCGTTTTCAATTAGCCCAACCAGAGTTACTGTTGTATTATCCCGATGGTCAACCTTTCACCACGTGAGTTCGACGAAATTCAACCCATTGAAATCCATGCACAGTGAGACTTACAGCCTAGCTATCCTAGAAAAACTCTGTCAATTAGCCAGTCTTAATGACAAAGAGACGGCGATCGCTGTCGGAAA
>NZ_JADEVX010000339.1:0-1736 GCF_015207925.1 Microcystis sp. LEGE 00066
CGCTTTGATAATGTACCTTTTGGGCGAACGCAGTTCGCCCCTACATTGTGGACAAAATCCGTTACTGTAGGGGCGCAAAGCTTGCGCCCTCCGATCGATTGGGATATTATTCCCACGCAAGTCCCTTGGCACAGTGGGGAAAAATTCTGCCGCAATCCAATTGGAGGTGACGGCCAAGGAGAAAATGGGTAAGATCACTATTGACAAATAAACCAAAATGGCCTATAACGATAACATCAAGGAAAATAATGGTTAAGATTTACTTTTATCTATAGTTATACTAAATCTGGTTATAAAAACTGATTATCTATTGCCCCTTTTGCCTCTTGCCTGTCCTGATATGTAGCCTATACCCAACGGATTTAGTATTAAATACTATTGTTCAGTGGATAATCTTAACTAATCTCCGAGTGTATCTTTTTTGTTGACTTAAAAGATTTTTGTTGAGAGCGGCTAAAAAATTAATTAAGCCAGAGCTTGGTTCTCTTCTCTGAAAATCCAAGCAGCTCGAAGATGTATTCTTGTTAAAGAATCTTGTATCTTCTCGATTTTGTGTGATAAATTGTACTTATGGAATCTTGAAATGTTTACCAGAAAAGGCTTTTGGGACTATTTTGTCAAATAAACTATCAGTATAGAACTCGTTTTCACAGAGGAACCAGAAGAGCCTACTTCTTGCCTAATCTAGATTTTTATGATATTATAGTAGAAAAAATAACGGAGAAAATTATGGATCAATTTCGGTAGATTTGAGTAGATTTTATGGGAGTTTAAGTAGATTTGTCATCGCCGCTTTGATTAAGTAAAAATAAAATTATCTGGAAACAGGTGATTGCCGAATGAAGATAAGAAAGTGGAATTCAATTCAAGGAAGGGAGTGAAGTCAATGTTTAGGAACGGCTCTAATAATCCAAAAGCCAAAATTATTGAATCATCGCCTAGTTCAGCACAACCGGGAAAAAATATAGATAAAGTGCGGGTTATCGTCATAGAGGATCACGATTTAACCCGCATGGGGTTAGTGGCGGCTCTCCAGCATCGAGAGGGTATTCAATTGGTGGGAGAAGCCATCAGTGGATTACAGGGACTGAAACTGCTAGAGGAGACTAAACCGGATGTAGCGATCATCGATATAGCTTTGCCCATGATCGATGGGATTGAGTTAATGGGACGCTTCCAACAAAATTGCGGCGAAGACAGCTTGGCTACGAAGATCCTCATGCTAACCATGTACAACACCCAAGAACAGGTTTTAGCGGCTTTTAGTGCTGGGGCTGATTCCTACTGTATGAAGGATATTAGCATTGATAAGTTAATCGAGGTGATTTATTCCACCCACGAAGGCAATCCTTGGATCGATCCCGTGATCGTCGGCGTTATTCGGCAACAAGTGCACCAAAATTTTGCCACCAGTAGCCGCACCGACGGCAAAACAGTGATAATTCAAGGCGTTGACCCAGAACATCGCCAATTGCTGGAAAATGTGCCCCTAACAGAACGAGAGCTAGAAATTCTCGCTCTGATTGTCGGGGGTTTTAGTAATGCTCAGATTGCCGACCGACTCTATATCACCATCGGCACGGTGAAAACCCATGTCCGCAATATCTTAAACCCACATTCCGCACCCTAAGCTGTCACAGAGAGAAATTACGGAGAGAAAAAATCAAAGTGAGCATAAAAATAAACATAAGGAGCGAAAAAAGGCATTTGAGAAACAGTAAAGCACCAAAAATGGC
>NZ_JADEVX010000340.1:0-1731 GCF_015207925.1 Microcystis sp. LEGE 00066
CCCCAAACCCCCCGCGCATTAGTTTTTCGGTGGGATGCTTACACGCGATTGTTCATATTTTTGTACTAATTTAAGAGTCACTGATAATTGCTGATTGTCGGTATTTCTACAAATGTGAGATGCACCCGTTTCCCACTGTCTTTTCACTGATTACTGATTACTGATTACTGATTACTGATCACTGATTACTGATTACTGTTCACTGAAAGGGGTATTCGTGAGAGAGGAAGGGTAAAGAGATTAATTCTCCTGTTGCCTCGCCGATTTGCACTTTTAAACCTTCTCCTCCCGCTTTTGTTTTCACATAACCCAAGCCAAAATCCTCCAGCACACTGGTGAGTAAACCGACTTTTTGGGCTTCTAAAATAATCGGGGTATTGCTGGGGACGGGTTGGCTGAGTTTTATGCCCCAAAGTCTTTGTTTTACGCCTTTATAGGTGTTAAGACGGGCGATAGTTTCTTGACCAATATAACAGCCCTTATCAAATACAATCGCTCGCCATAAACCGGCCTCTAAAGGGTTATAATCTTCGGTTAATTCTCGATCGACTGCCGGTCGGCCCTGATGGATTCTTAGGTATTCCCACACCTGTTCATCGGCGGGAGTAACGCCATTTTTAATTAAATTTTCCCAGAGGGGACCGGCTTCGCTGGCGGCAACGATTAAAGTATATCCGGGTAGATCTAAGCCGGTGCCGACGGCTACTCTCAGGGGGGGGTCAGAAAGGAGATAATGACTATGCTGCACCCCCGTTAAAATCTGCTCTGGAACGGCGATTTTTTGCAGGTATTGCCCGCTTTCAGTACCGATTAGGGTGAAAATGCTAAAATTATCGGTTAAGTCGCTAATTTCCACCTTATCGAAGGGGAAAATATAGCGATCGATCAATTCCAGTAAAAATTGACGACGTTGGGGAGAAACGAGGATGAGGAGGGAGTCATCGCCAGCGTAAACTGTGACAAAATCGAGGGTACGACCGGTAGAGTTAAGGAAAATTGTCTCACAACCCTGACCCGGTTTCAGGCGATCGATAGCGTTACTGGTTTGATTGTGGAGAAAACGCAGTCGATCCTGGCCTTTTAATTCTAATAAACCCCAATGGGAGCGATCGATTAAAATTGTTGGTGATGCTAAACTTTGGGGATCATTGTGGTAATCTTTGAGAAAATTAGCGGCATACTCTGCCTTGATCGTGTCTAAATCTGCTTTCATTGGGGTAAATTAGCGAATAATTGCTTAATAATACGCTCGGTTTTTGTTTCCAAACTCTGCCAATCTAGTTCACCGGTGGGGTCGAGGAGACTGGTATCGATGGTGACGCTCTCTCCCTCATCGGTGGGATAATCGAGAAAACAGACTTGAAAACAAAGTTCCCAAATATTTACAGTAACGGAGCGATCGAGATAAGTCAAACAGAGCAGATAACTGGGATAGGGATCTTGAATTTCTGTATAAGTTCCTTTCCAGAGGGAATTTTCTAACTGTTTGCGCAGATTATCCAGCACCCGAATAAATGCCGGTTGCATTAATAATTGTGCCTGTTCCCAAGCAGTAATATCTTTAAATTTTGGATTCATCTTATCAGTTATCAGTTATCAGATTTGAGGATTAAGTGATAACGGGGTGCATCTCATTTTTGTCAATCTACGAAGTTGGGATTTTTCAAGGGAAACTCTCTACTAAAATCGGGCGTTACTTTCGGTTTTATCGCTCAATCCAAGCTTTTGGGG
>NZ_JADEVX010000341.1:0-1730 GCF_015207925.1 Microcystis sp. LEGE 00066
ATACCCAATTACGAACTCTATCAATCACAAGGGATTTGCATCGGTTCTGGAAGTGTAGAGTCAAAGATTAAGCAAATAGGTGCAAGAATGAAAATTGTGGGAGCACAATGGAAAGCAGAGAATGTTCCTCAGTATTTGAAGCTACGTTGTGCTTATCTCAACGGCGATATTGCCTGAGTATTTTTACTCATTGCAAAACTGGGATGCTCCCACTTGCCTCGTCAAACTATGATTAATATTTTTGTCGAAACAATCGATAAAATCGAAAAAATAGTTCAAGGTAATCAAGCCCCTTTTATCGCCAAAATATACCAAGATTTTCAAGTAAAATTGTGGAAAAATAAAAATGAATTAACTAGAATACTAGAAACTATGTAAAACTTATTAAAATATTTTTTATTCAGTAAAAAATTACAGCTAAATTTGTTGACAATATTCTCACCATTACCTTTGATGCAATTGTCGAAATTGTCTGAGCAGTGAACCGGTTTAATCAACTTCTTAATCCCCCCCACTTGCTGTTAAATTTATCTCCTTTCACTTCACCCAGGGGAAGGGGGGGACTTCTGGCGAGATTTGAGTTAAACTAGAAAGGTTGACTATTGACAAACATCGATCGCACAGGAGTAAATTATGTCTAGAGTCTGTACTATGACGGGGAAAAAGGCCAATAACGCCTATGCGGTGTCCCACTCCCACCGTCGCACCAAAAAATTACAAGAAGCTAACCTACAATGGAAAAGAGTTTGGTGGTCGGAAGGCAACCGTTGGGTCAAACTACGCATCTCCACCAAAGCTATCAAAACCATTGAAAAGAAAGGATTAGCCGTCTTCGCTAGAGAAGTAGGCTTAAACTTGAATTTGTACTAAGCGAGTAGTTCGGAAGTGGAAACGAATCGGCCTTATCGTTGACTCCTCTGCTTTTGATTATTAAGTATTGCAACAGGGCGTGATGTGGGGTGAAAACTACCTTTAAGATTAAAAACTTAAAACGACCTGTTCAGGAGAATTTCAATGTATTCAACCCTATTAATGGCCGCTACCGCCGTACAAGGTTCCAGCGAATGGAGTCCTAAAGTGGCGATTGTCATGATTATCTGCAATATTCTCGCTATTGCTTTCGGTAAAGCGACTATTAAACAACAAAATGTCGGTCCTGCTTTACCTTCCCCCGCTTTATTCGGTGGTATGGGATTAGGCGCTTTACTGGGTACTACCAGTTTTGGTCATGTCCTCGGCGCCGGTGTCATCCTCGGTCTCTCCCGTCTCGGAGTTATCTAAGTCTGTTTTGATTTTCTCAATCGGTGGCCAAAAGTCACCGATTTCTTTTGTGAAAAATTCTGGACTACATAAGTAGGTAGGTGTTAAAAATTATCAGATGCCCCCCTTATTAAGCTATCCATTAGTCAGATCTTTCTTAACAAAAAGAGAAGAAACTTAAAAAAAGGGGAAACGATTGATAGGTATAGTTTTGAAAGAAGGAATTAAGGTGGAGGTAAGCAAAAAAATGGAGAAATGGGCAGCCCAAGAATTACAATATGCAGACCTAGGGGACACCAGAAGAAAGAAAAGGTTAATCAGTATCGTAGAAAACTTGGCCAGTCAACCTAGTACAAGTGTGCCACAAGCTTCGGGAAATCTAGCCGCAGCGAGTGCCACCTACGACTTTTGGAATTCCCCCTATTTTCACCCCTCAGATATAATTGCCGCCCAAGCTAAAAGTACAGTAG
>NZ_JADEVX010000160.1:0-9635 GCF_015207925.1 Microcystis sp. LEGE 00066
TCGCTCCATACCCCTTTTAATGCTATATATTCTCATTAACCCTTTTAACCTTTGAATTAATTTTAGTTATTATGTACTACTTTAATGGCTTTTTTGATCTGTGACAGTTGAGGGTGCGGAATGTGGGATTCAAGAATCACCGATAGAGCAGTTATCTTAATGGTGAGGTGGGAAGTTTTCGTTTTGGGGAGTCAGTCGCGGAATTAGGTGGCTCTCTTATCTTTGTGTGATAACTTATATAGTAGTGATCGATCTTTGTGTCCTTTGTGTCTCTGTGGTTCGTTCCACTCACTCGCCGGCAACACTGTATCTTAAAATACATTTTACCCACCAAACCTAAGAGAGACATTAGGTTAGACTTCATCTTTAGGGAAACGCTGTAAGTATCCAGACAGAATTAATTATAGATATTTTTCCGTTCCCTCTACTTAGGGTTTTTTCGGGGAATTCCTCGCAAGGCTAAAACATCATCGAGGGTGGAACAATAGTTTTTTAAACCAAAATCAGCAGGAGTATAGGTTTTAATGTGGGTGAAGTGGCGATAATTCATCGCAAAACGGTCCCATGCTTCCATCTGCAAGTTAAAAACTTTGATAAAAAAGTTAGCAATGGTTAAAGATAAAGGAATGCGAAAATAGATTTTTTTGTTTAAATAAGTACAGATTTCCTCCACTGCTTGGTTAGCTGTCGTGCGTTGATTGCCTAGGACAATTTTGCTTTCCGGTGCGGGATTTTCGATTAAATAATTCACCACTTGAGCTATATCTTTGGCATGGATAAAATGAAAACTGCCATCAGCTTGAAACCAACGCACTAAACCGATATATTTCAACACATCCGGTAAACCACCATAGATATGAGAGTAGGGTTTATTTTCGTCACCACCTAAGACAAAAGTGGGGTATAAAGTAATAATTTTATCGGCGATTTCTAGGTCAGTAAATTTGCTATAACAAATGTATTTAGTGCGGATATAATTAGTTCCTATCTCGCCAGCTTCGGGTAAAGGTTGATTATTTTGATTGAGAATGCTGGCGGTAGAAAAGTAGAGGACTTTCTCGCAGATTTGAGCATCTAAATAACTAATTAATTCTAGGGTTTTTACCACATTAATTTGATAACTTTCCTCCTCTCCTCCCCAACTGGTAGCGATTAAAACCGCTATATTCATTGTTTTTAAAAGCTCGGCATATACCTCGATATTTTGCATATCGCCTAAAAGTATATGAACATTTGATCGCCCTTTGTAAGTAAATTTTAACTTCTCTGGATTACGCACTAAAAAATATAATTCATAGTCAGGATTTTCCAGTAAAATTTCAGCGATATAATGCCCAATACAGCCACTCACACCCGTTAGAAATATTTTTTTCATTATTTTAATTGATCCAGCAGAATTTAGGGGACAGTTTGAAAGTAAAAAGGGTGTTGGGGTGTTGGGGTTTTAGGGTTTTAGGGTTTTAGTTGAATTCCCCCATTTCCCCGTTTCCCCACCCCATGTTCCCTAGTCCTGATAACTAAATTGTTTAGCAGTTTCAAAGAAGAAACGCACGTTATCTTCAGGAGTTCCCACCAAAACACCATGACCTAAATTGAGAATATGACCTTGATTACCCGCTTTCCGAATAGTATCAATAATCCGCTCGCGAATAAACGACTGGGAACCGAATAAAACCCCCGGATCGATATTACCTTGAACCATCATCGCTTTACCTAAACGCTGTCTCGCTTCCGCCATATCGACAGTCCAATCGACGCTAATAATATCAACCCCCGATTTACCCATTCTTTCCAAAACGCCGGCGCTGCCACTAATGTAGAGAATTAACGGTGTATCGGGATGGGTTTCTTTCACCAAACGAACTACTTTTTGTTGATAGGGTAAGGCAAAAACATCGTAATCTTGGGGAGTTAATTGACCCGCCCAAGAGTCGAACATTTGTACCACTTGCGCCCCACAATCAATTTGATAACGGACATAGGTGGCAATCATATCCGCTAATTTATCTAAAAATTGGTGCAGTACCGAGGGTTCCGAAAAAGCCATCCCTTTAATCACAGAATAACTTTTAGAACCTTTCCCTTCCACTGCGTATGCTGCTAAAGTCCAAGGTGCTCCGACAAAACCGAGGACAGTGGATTTATTTCCCACCTCTTGACGCAGGGTTTTTAAAATCGTTTTGATAAAAGGTAAAGACTGATCGGGATCGAGGGGATTAAGTTGGTCCACCTGCGCTTGAGTACGAATGGGAGAATCGATAATCGGTCCCTTACTTTCGATAATATCAAAGGGAATACCGATTCCTGCTAGGGGAGTGAGGATATCGGAGAACATGATCACCCCATCTGGTTGAAAAGCGCGCCAAGGTTGCAGGGAGATTTCGATCGCTAAATCGGCATTTTCCGATCTTTCCCGAAAACTGGGGTATTTATCGCGCAATTCTCGATAAATCTGCATATAACGTCCTGCTTGTCTCATCATCCACACGGGAGGACGGGGTAAGATTTCTCCTTTGGCAGCGCGTAATAAATAAGGTATTTCAGGGGAGTCAGTCATATCACGATGATTATTCTATTGCCTTTTCTACGGTATCATCCCCCGTACAGCTAATTTTTCTGGTTTTTCCTTAAGAATTGTTAACGAAAATTATTCCCCACCCTGGGATGAACTCGACGCAATCGTAAAGCATTTGTCACCACGGAAAGGGAACTTAAAGCCATGGCAGCACCGGCAATAATCGGATTGAGCAGAAAAGGATAGAGGACTCCGGCAGCGATGGGAATGGCAATCAAGTTATAAATAAAAGCAAAAAAGAGATTTTCTTTGATATTTCGCATTGTTGCCCGACTTAACTCAATAGCGGTCACAATTCCCTGTAAATCTCCCGAAATTAAGGTTATATCGCTTGCAGCGATCGCTACATCAGTCCCCGTGCCAATAGCAATACCTAAGTCCGCTTGGGCTAATGCGATCGCATCATTGATACCATCGCCAACCATGGCGACAATTTTCCCTTTTTTCTGCAAATATTCGATTTTTTCGGCTTTTTGTTCGGGACGGAGTGCGGCAAAAAAGCGCCGGATACCCAACTCGCTGGCGATCGCTTCTGCGGTTTCGAGGTTGTCCCCCGTCATCATCATCACCTCTAAGCCCATTTTTTTGAGCTTGGCGACCACTAAGGAAGAAAAAGGTTTTAAAACGTCGGAAATGGCGATCACCCCCTCTAAACCCCCGTTAACCGCTATCCAAGCCACGGTTTTTTTCTGCCATTCCCAATCGTGGGCGACTTTTTTAAGAACTTTTGTTTCGATCCCTTGACTTTCTAACCATTGTTGTGTACCGATTTGCACGAAATCTGACCCGACTTTTCCCTGCACTCCTGACCCAGTTATTGAGTCAAATTCGCTTACTTCCAGGGTTTTAATCTGGTTTAACTGCCCATATTTAACTATTGCTTCTCCTAGCGGGTGTTCAGAATGATTCTCCACCGATACGACTAACTGCAGCAGCGATAATTCCCGTCCATCCCTCACCCCCTCGCGAGTCAAGAAGTCCGTCACCGTTGGTTTACCCTGGGTGAGAGTTCCCGTTTTATCGAGGACAATAGTAGTAATACCATGAGCTAATTCTAAACTTTCGGCATTTTTAATTAAAATTCCCTGTTTTGCTCCCTGTCCTGTTCCCACCATAATCGAGGTGGGTGTAGCTAATCCTAGCGCACAGGGACAAGCGATAATTAGGACTTCCACCATTGTAATCAAAGCGAGGGTGAGATTACCCGTGCGGAGAATCCAAAATAGGAAAGTTATTACGGCAATAATCATCACCACCGGCACAAAATAAGCAGTCACTCGATCGACTAATCTTTGTATAGGTGCTTTTGATGCTTGCGCAGTTTGTACTAATTGGACAATCTGGGCTAAAACCGTCTCTTTTCCCACTCGTAACGCTTGCATTTGTAGGCTACCAGTTTTATTAATTGTCGCCCCGATTACCTGTTGATTGACGGTTTTTCGCACGGGTAAACTTTCCCCCGTCACCATCGATTCATCAATGCTAGAACTGCCTTGGATAATTATGCCATCGACGGGAATTTTTTCCCCGGGACGCACTAAAATTATATCTCCTACTTTCACCTCTTCTATTGGTAGATCTAGCGTCTGTTCTTCCCTAATCACCCTAGCAGTTTTGGCCTGTAATCCCATTAATTGTTTAATCGCGGCAGCCGTTTCTTTTCTGGCCTGTTTTTCGAGGAAACGACCGAGTAAAATCAGAGTAATGACAATAGCTGATGCTTCGTAATAGACATGGGAATTAAAACCCTGTTTTTCGATAAAATCGCTCCCAAAGGTTAAAAACAGGGAATAAAAATAGGCGGCACTGGTTCCCAAAACTACTAAAGTGTCCATGGTAGCAGTGCGATTTTTAAAAGCTTTCCAAGCATTTTTATAAAAACTTTGACCACACCAAAATTGGACGGGAGTAGCGAGAATTAATTGTAGTAAAGGATCGTGTAACCAATGGGGAATAAAAGATAGAGATAAACCTGTCATCATCGGTAAAGAACCGATAAAAAGTATAATACTAATAACAATAGCGATCGATAGTTTAGTGAGAAGTTCTTTTTCTGGACTGGATTCGAGATTAATTTCCGTTATCGGTGTCGCTTGGAAACCGGCATCCCTAACTTTTGCTTGAATAGTGTTAAGATCGGTACGCTTGGGGTCATAGTCCACCTCCACCTGTTCCATGGCAAAATTAACTTGACATCGAATCACTCCGGGGATAGATTTAATTATCCGCTCGATCGAATTAGCACAACCAGCGCAACTCATCCCGACGAGTTTGAGAGTTTGATGGGTCATAATGTTAATAGCAGCGGAAGTCAGCAACAAAATCCCCTGCAGCAGAGTTATATCTTTAGGATAAAATATTCCCCTAGCTGCAGGGTCAAGAATCCTTTGTTAATTTTTCTAAATAGATATGAAGAAATGTCAAAAAGAGTGCTTATATTTTCCTAACACACCCTTAATTTTTGTGGACAAATTTCAATTAACCCCACTCTGTTGCGTATCTTGACCTTGCACAGCATCGGCAGCGGAAACACCATCACCCTGAAAACCAAAATACCATAAAGTAGCGGCAGCTTCAGCGCGAGTTACTGGTCTTTTTGGCTGAAATAGGGTAGTAAAACCAAAAACTCGCCTAATATTGGCTTGTTCGGCATTTTGAAAATCGGCATAAAGAGCGCGCACCAGCTGCGGGTTAATTTTATTGGTATCCTGAAAACCCCAAGTATTTTTAATCGTATCAAGATTGGCGCTCGGTAAAGCTTTTCTGATATCTAATGGCACTTTCCAAGCGATTAAATCTTCCCGGGTTAAAGGAGCATTGGGACGGAATAAAAGGGAGCTACTATCTCCCGTTAAGGGAGAGGGAATTAACCCCGCTTCCGCTAATCCTTGAATATAAATATAATCGGGATCGTTATTTTTAACATCACTAAAAGCTGGGGAACTATTGGGAGTAGCTAAACGGATTTGTTTACCCGCTACATTAGCATAAATGGCATTATTAGCCTGTAACAACCATCGGGCAAATTCTCGGCGCGTTATTGTGTCATTAGGGTTAAACTGATTATTATTACCTGTTAATACTCCTAATTTAGCTAAGTCTTGAATGTGGCTCTTTAAGGGATTAGGTAAGGATTCGAGATCGTTAAAACTGGTGGGATTAAGATTTGGCAAGGGGGAAGAAATAGGGGAGGGATTAGGGGAGGGACTAGGGGAAGCAATCGGGGTTCCTATTGGACGATAATCGAGGCTATATTCGGTATTGGGAGAAGTGGCAGTTATGGTGATAGTTAACTCTAAATTATCTCGACGGGCCGTTAGGGTACTATTAACTCCCTCCCCAGAAAAGGGATTAATAATTTCCCAATTATTATTAACTAATTCCTGTTGATAAAAAGCCTCGATCGCATTGCTGGGATCGTTGGATTGCCAACGGGTTTGTCCACCAGTATTATCAGGATTTGTCTGCACGGATAATAATTCTGATTGACTATATCGAGGAATTTCTGCGGGAAAATTTGCGGGTAATTGCTGGTTATTAGGAGAGTTTTCTGGTATGGGATTTGTTTGTAGATTAGGATCGGCAGCCAGACGATTTTCTAGGGCAGGATTGCCAGTACAGGCTGCTAAAATGCCCAGCAGAGTGATAATTGTACTGTAGCGAATAAACTTACTCACGGTCTTTACCAATATTGTTTCCTTAGCTTTATCCTAGCCTATTTACTCAGGTTTTTGACTAGGAAAAATTTTGCGCCACCATTGACGTAATTTCCCCAGCAGAAATCCTCCTAACCCTTTTGTGTATTTTTCAAATTTGTAGTAGAATAAAACGTCGATTATATCCTGGGTGGAAAGGTGCTTGAGATAGGATAATCCTTGATCAATACGCGCATCACTATATTTTAAATAAACTTTGCGACTGAGGCGAGCAGATAAATTCCATTTGGGTTGAAAATATTCTTGCATCCTCCGTTGATAAGCGGCAAAATTACTCGATTTTCCCTGTAAATATTCTTCCATATATTGACAAGCAATTTCGGCTCCTTTCATAGCATGGCGAATACCTTCCCCTCCTAAAGCATTAATAGTTGAAACTGCATCACCTATGGCGATAATATTTGGTTTTTTATAGTAAATATCTTGCAGTCCAGAGGAATATTCCACGATGGAACCGTGTTGCTCTACTAGATCATAATTATCTAAGTTCATGTAGTCTTTTATTATCTCGATAATATAACTTTTTAAAGGCTTAACTTCAGAAATATAAGGATGTTCTCCCTCTAACCAAGCGGCTCCTATTTTTAATTGCTGATTATCCATAGGAAAAATCCAGCTATAACCTTTAGGACTCCATTTATGACCGATAAAAAATACTAAATTATCTTGATATTTTTGATAATCTACTTCTGGCACAGCAATTAAATATTCAATACCTACCCCCTTTAAAAAATCAGGTTTTTCTCGTCTATATTTATACATAACTGCTCTAGCGTATCCAGTAGCATCAACCAATAAACGAGTAGTAACTGTCTCGATTTTCTCGCCTTTTGATTTCAAGAAAACAGTTAGCTGATTCTCCGTTTGTTCATATTTCAGATAACGACAACCTAAACGAACTTCTCCCCCCAAACGCAGCACTTCTGCGGCTAAAAACTCTCGCAACTTGGCAAAATCAAAAACTACCCCTAAAGGTTGCGGTGATGACCAAAAATGATGTATGCTGGTGGAGATGATTTCGATATTTTTCCAAAACCTAGCCACTACGGTTTCGGGGAGATTGAATTGTTCTAAAATTTCTAGGGGAGAAGCGGCACTAGAAAAATTATTATCTTGCCAACTAGAATGTTGTTCCACTAAAAGAACACGATAACCTTTTTCACTTAATAATCTACCACAGTGACCTCCCGCCGGTCCGCCCCCAATAATTACGACATCATAATCCATGATTTACGCCCTCGCCTAATCTTGCTAACTTGCTTCTATTTTACCCTAAATGCCCTCTGTTAAACCCCAAACTGGTTAAGCTGTTGTGCATCTAAATTTGATAAGTAGCTGGTTATAATTAAATTAAAAATGGATTTTAGGTTCGATCCCTCCTGCCCCCCTTAATAAGGGGGGTGCCGATAGGCGGGGGGATCCCCCCTGCCCCCCTTGATAAGGGGGGTGTCTGACAACTTTTAACACCTACCTACTTACTCTTTTTAAACTGTTCCCCATTCCCTCATCGAAAGGCCGACTAACTTATGACATTTTTATTATTATTAGTTACTTTCCTATCGCTGATAATTTGGTTATATTTAATCTTAGCCAGGGGACAGTTTTGGCTATCTAACCAAAAAATTAATCCTGTCACTTCTCCCTTAACAAATTATCCAAAAGTCTCGGCAATTATCCCCGCACGAAACGAAGCCGACGTTTTACCTATCAGTTTAACTTCCCTCTTTAACCAAGATTATCAAGGAGAATTTTCGATTATTTTAATTGACGATCAAAGCAGTGATGGCACTGGAAAAGTTGCCCAAGAAATTGCCCAGCAATCTCATAAATCTGGACAAATAACTATTATTTATGGACAACCTTTAGAGATAGGATGGACGGGTAAATTATGGGCAATGAAACAGGGAATAACAGAGGCTACCGAGAAATTTGCACCCGATTATTTTCTATTTACCGATGCCGATATTGCCCACGCACCGGATAATTTAACCCAATTAGTTACTAAAGCAGTACAGGAAAAACAAGCTTTAGTTTCCCTGATGGTGTTGCTACGCTGTGACAGTTTTTGGGAAAAATTTCTTATTCCTGCCTTTGTTTTTTTCTTCGAGAAACTCTATCCTTTTCCCCTAGTTAATAATCCTAATTCCCCGATAGCAGCCGCCGCTGGGGGTTGCATTTTAATTCGCCGAGATATCCTAGAAAAGATTGGCAGTATTGAGATTCTTAAACAAGCTTTAATTGATGATTGTTCCTTGGCAATTGCAGTTAAAAAATATCTGCAAAATCACCCCGAAAATAGCGAGAAATCCATCTGGTTAGGATTAACAAAAAGCACCTATAGTCTCCGTCCCTATCCCGATTTAGCCAGCATTTGGAATATGGTAGCCCGCACCGCCTTTACACAACTAAATTACTCAACACTTTGGTTAATTGGCACAATTTTCGGGATGTTTTTAACCTATTTAGCCGCCCCCTTGGGCTTAATCTGGGGATTGGTCTTAAAAGAAACATCAATTATCATAATTAGCGCCGTCACCTTATTACTAATCGCCCTTTCCTATAGCCCGACTTTAAGACTATATAAATTATCCCCCCTGCGGGCTTTAACTTTACCCCTAATTGCCCTCTTTTATAGTTTAATGACCGTCGATTCTGCCCTGCGTTATTGGCGCGGTCAAGGGGGAGGTTGGAAAGGGCGAGTTTATCCTAATTAGCTGGTTATAATTAAATTAAAAATGGATTTTAGGTTCGATCCCCCCTTAGTCCCCCCTTAATAAGGGGGGTGCCGATCCCCCCTTAGTCCCCCCTTAATAAGGGGGGCGGAGGGATCTGAAAGTTTTTAATACCTATCTACTTAATTAGGGATGGCTGAATAATAGTAAAACCCTTTTAAAATAGGGCTATAGATAAGAACTCTTGCAAATTAATTATACCGCACAGAAAACGGGTTTCTCCGAGAAACCCGTTTTCTGCTCATGCAATAGGTGTGGTGCGTTACTTGCAACAAGGAAATAATTCCTAATTTAACCCACATTCCGCACCCTAAGCTGTCACAGAGAGAAATTACGGAGAGAAAAAATCAAAGTGAGCATAAAAATAAACATAAGGAGCGAAAAAAGGCATTTGAGAAACAGTAAAGCACCAAAAATGGCATCAAAACCTATTCTCAATAAGGAGCAATAAGAATTAACACCACCTAGAGGAGTCAACAGATAAAGGCTCTTCGGTTTGTGTTATGCAATGAACGGGGGTTATAAGGGATGGAACCCTTATATAGAAAGGCATTTAGCGATTTTTGTCAATTATTTTCGATCTAGAGCGAACTAATCAATTAAATCCCTTGC
>NZ_JADEVX010000016.1:0-41718 GCF_015207925.1 Microcystis sp. LEGE 00066
CACCCTACACCCCACACCCCACACCCTACTTTAATTGGGTTAATAATTCTTGTGTCACCACATCGGGGTGCTGCGCTTCCATGATGGCCCGGACTACAGCCACCCGCTGCGCTCCTGCCTCTAAAACCTCTTTAATGTTACTACTATCAATACCACCGATCGCAAACCAGGGTAAAGGGCAATTTTCCCGCGCATAACGGACATATTCCAATCCTGCGGGGGTTTTTCCCGCTTTAGTGGGGGTGGCATAAACTGGACCAACTCCCACATAATCGGCCTTTTCTTGGATTGCTTTGGCCATCTCTTGGGGATTAGTGGTGGACCGGCCGATAATTGCCGTCGGGCCGAGAAATTGCCGCGCGAGGGAAATCGGTACATCCTGTTGACCGAGATGAACACCATCGGCATGAACGGCCTTAGCAATATCGACGCGATCGTTCATAATAAATAAAGCATCGTAACGGTGGCATAACTCACACAGTTTAGCGGCCTCTTCTAAACGAATCGTATCAGCGGCGGTTTTATGGCGGTACTGCACCAATTTTAAACCTCCTTTTAGGGCTAATTCAACGATTTCTAAGAGATTTTCGGCGGGAGAAGTGACTAGATAGAGGGGAGATGCTTTTAGTTTTTCCAGAGGTGGCGAGATTAATAGTTTACTCTCTAGCTGATAAACCCGATAGCGCAGCTGTTTACAGGCTATCCCTAGCTCTAGATCATAGAGTTTACCGTATTCTTCTAAAACCCTAAAAGCCTCCTGTACGCGAGCGAGATTTGCCTGCAGCAGTCCCTCGACAGTCTCCCGGATTTCTTCCCTGGGATGGCTTAAATCCCTGCCGATATCGCCGGCTGTGTCCCGATGTCGTTTAAGATCGATCGAGTGCCAACTAGCTAATTGATGGCGCATTTCTTTACATTCTTGGGCTAAATTGGGATTATCTAAGCCAAAACGACACCATTCTTCGATAATTCGCAGTCCTTCTCTAGCGCGGTCAAGGTTAGCATCGAGAATCCGTTTAATCGCCGTGGTTTCTAGTTTCATTTGCCGTCAATGTAGAGTTATGATAGCCGTTAGTCGTCAGCTAAAATATTACTATTCTTGGTCTTTGTTCGGGGAATAGCCGAGTCGGCATCAGACAGGCAACAAAGAGGGAGGAGAAACCCAGTCCAAGGATAATTTTAAGCCGAGGGGAGATTCTTAAGCGCCCCTAGGTATTCCACCAATTGCCGATGATCCGGGTTATGTAGCGGGTAGAGACGATTGTAACAGATGGTGACGAGGGCTTGCAGATCGTCCACTAAATCCTCAGCTGCAATGGATTTCTGGGGTTGATTGAGGAGAATGACTTGGATTTTAAAGAAACTGCACAAACCCAAAATAAAATCATGACAAAAGCGGCCAACACTTTCTGGATGGGTTAAAACTAGACATTCCAATCCACCGTCACAAATCATCTCCACTACACGCGTAAGATTAGGGTGATTATAGCTGACTCCGTTGCCGATATCGGTGAGAATTTCAAAGGGTTGACCCTGCTGACTACAAAATTCTTGTAACGCTTTTATCTGGTGGTCTAATTGTGGTTTTTGTTCAGGTCGATTAACACGAGCATAACCAATGATAAATGGGGTTGATTGAACAGATTGTAATACCAATTCTCCAAAGTCTGACTACAGAAGTTTAATCCCCCCAAATCCCCCTTAAAAAGGGTGACATTCGATGTGTAGTTTTCATTTAGAGAAATGGTATAATATATCTTGCCGTCGGTAGCGCCGATGACCACCGGGGGTACGAATTGAGGAAATTTTCCCCTGTTGTTCCCAGCGCCGGAGGGTTTTAATGCTAACTCCAAGCAAGCCCGAGGCTTCTCTAATCGTGATTAGGTTATCCATACATAGTAACTTGGTTTTAAATTAGAAAAATTTATTGTAGGAGAATCGTTCAAGCTGAGACAGTGTAGTTGTCCACCTTCACCCTGTGATTACCTCGAGTAGGAATAATAGTCATTTCAGATAGGTTTAATATAGTCTAGATCAACAAAACTCTTAGGAAATCTGGTATTGACATTCTCAAGCTTAATTGAAATTACTATATACATAACTCTATCGACAGGACTCGGTTTTAAATCAAAGAAATTCCTGAGGGTAGAATTGTCTAACTTAAGACAGGTGTTTGTCCACTTTCATACTGTGATTAGCTCCCAATGCTGATTGAAGAAGATTTATGATGGCTCATAATACATCTTTCCACAGAGATTTGGAAAAAAATTCTTTGTTCTCCTAAAACCTGAGTTTCCCCGATCATCGCACGGGATAACTTGTTATAGGTGCCAATCCAAAAGACTCTGCTGTAGGGATTAGTTGTATTCTTAACCTTATCCCCATTTTAACGCAGCTGCCTGGTTAGGGAATTGATTGGCTTTGAACTGAAGTTTTGACGTTAAACAATGTTAAGTTTTGTATATGATCCCTCTCTTGATTAAGTTTTATAACAGTTTGAGATATTTCTTAAAACTAGAGCCTGTTTATTTATCCAGCTTTCACCAAAAAGCTTGGGTATAGATCATATTATTGTGGTGGATTCCTTTAGTAATGATCGCACTGTGGAAATTGCCCAACGTTAAGGCTATATAATTAAGCTTTGGGCAATTTGTCCCACCATATTTCTTGACCGCGAAAAACTGATGTCCTCTTTACTCTCCGCTATTCCCCTCGACGCGATCGCTTATAATTCCCAGGGTTTAGTACCAGCGATCGCTCAAGACTATCTTGATGCTACAGTGTTAATGATGGCCTGGATGAATCGGGAATCCCTCGAAAAAACCCTCACCACCGGGGAAGCGTGGTATTGGAGTCGTTCTCGTCAAGAATTATGGCACAAAGGAGCCACCTCGGGCCATATCCAAAAAGTGCGTCAAATTCGCTACGATTGCGATAGTGATGCTATCTTGCTGACTATTGAGCAAATCGGTGATATCGCCTGTCATACCGGCGAAAGAAGCTGTTTTCATCAAGTAAATTGGCAAAAATCACCGCCAGCGGCCGACACCCTCTCGGAATTGTTTAAGGTAATTTGCGATCGCAGAGACGATCCTCATCCGGAATCCTACACCTGTAAACTTTTGGCCGGGGGAAATAACAAAATTCTCAAGAAAATCGGCGAAGAATCGGCAGAAGTGGTCATGGCCTGCAAAGATAATGATGGCGATGCTATTGCTGCAGAAGTGGCCGATCTTTTTTATCATACTCTCGTCGCTCTCGCCTATCATCAAGTTCCTCTGCGAGATGTCTATAAAAAATTGCAAGACCGGCGCCGGTAATCAGTTATCAGTTATCAGTTATCAGATTTGAGTTTTAAGTGTTAAGTTTCGGACTCCTGAATACTGTCTCCTGACTCCTGAATACTGAATACTGTCTCCTGACTCCTGAATACTGACTCCTGATTCCTACTTTATATTTGTGGTTTACGACTTAGTAATTATCGGTGCCACTCCTGCGGGGATAGAAGCGGCTTTGTTGGCTGTTCACCTCAAAAAAAGGGTGGCTTTAGTGCAACAGCCTTCTAGCGACAATTTAGAGGCATCTAAGGACATTTTTAGCAAGGGGTACAGCCAAATTATCCATCTCTATAAACTGCTGAATCATTGGCAAGAAACGGCCATTTATCCCCAATGGCAACGGTTGCGGCAATGGTTAGAGGAAGTGGATAAAACTATTAATAAATATCATTCTTTGGCAAGATTAGCCACGGAAGGAATAGATGTGATCCCGGGTGGGGGGGAATTTGTCCGGCTGCCCCATTTAGGATTCGTGGTTAACGGTCGGCAATTGTTGGCTAAACACTATCTTATCGCCCCGGGTTTTTATCCGCAAGTCCCGAAAATTTTCGGCTTGGATGAAGTTAATTATTTTACCGCTCAAACCCTTTGGCAAGAGCCAAATTTAGACAAGTTGGGACAACATTTAGCGATTATTGGTAACAGCAGCATGGCTGTGAGTTTAGCGCAAATTCTCCGACGTTTGGGGAAAGAAATTAGCTTAATTATCGAGGATAATTATCTACTGCCGGATATTGATCGGGAAATCTGCCATTTAGTTACTGCCATTTTAGAAGCGGAAGGAATTAAGATTTTACCCAGCTATTGTCCTAGTCAAGTGAAAGCGATCGAGGGTCAAAAATGGCTACAATTAGGCAATCGCGTCATCGAAGTTGATGATCTGATTTTTGCTGGTAATTATCAAGTCAATGAACAGGGATTAAATTTGGCCGGGGTGGGAGTTAAACTAGAACAAGGATTAATCAAGGTTAATCAGCAATTACAAACCGATAATTCCCGCATTTATGCCCTAAATTTGCTCAAAAATAATTATCCCGATCCTACTTTAAATCACCGGGCTGCTTTTGGGTTAGTCAAGCATCTGCTCACGGGAGAAAAATTTAACTTTAATCCCCAGCAAATTCCCTCATTTATTGCTTTTGATCCGGCTATTGCTTGGGTGGGTTTAACTGGAAAAGCAGCCCGGGAGAGCTATGGTGAGGAGGTAAAGATGATTAACTATCCCATCAAAAATATAGTGGCACAGCAAATCTGGGGAGAAACCACCGGATTTTGTCAATTAATCTACCGACAAGATGGTAAAATACTGGGAGCGCAAATAGTCGGTAATCAATCGGCAGAAATGATCGGTATCATCAGTTTAGCTTTACAAGAAAATTTAACCATACAATCCCTCAATAAAAATATTTATATTTGGGGAAGTATGGGAGAGATGCTCGGAGAAATGACCCAATTAATCCCCCCCAAAAAATCTTGGTTAACTTGGCTAAAAAAATTATTTAGATAATTAGATATAAAAAAAGAAGATTAAATTATGAAACCGAAATTTATTGTCTTTGAAGGTATTGACGGATCTGGAACAAGTACCCAAGCAAAACTCCTACAAGAATATTTTTTCAAGCGAGGGGAAAAAGCAGTTTTAAGTCCGGAACCTTCCGAGGGAGTCATCGGTCGTTTGATTCGAGAAATAATGCAAACTAATCTTATTTCTATCCAAGAGCAAAATCAATTTGACCGACAAATGGCTTATTTATTTGCAGCCGATCGCCATTATCACTTATATAATGATCACGATGGCGTTTTTAAACTTATTCACCAAGAACAAACCCACGTTATCACTACTCGTTATTATTTTTCTTCCCTGGCCTACAATTGCAATAATCCCGAAGAATTTGCTTTTGTTCGGCAGTTAAATCAACATTTTCCCAATCCAGATATAGTTATTTATATCGATGTTATTCCCGATATTTCTCTAGCGAGAATTAAAAACAGAGCCATCACAGAAGTGTACGAAAAACAAGAAAAATTAATGAAAGTTCGTCAGATGTTTATCGAGATATTTAAAGAATATAAAGATAATTATTTACAACTGGATGGCAATGATACAATAGAACACCTTCACCGAAATATTATTAATTATCTTGAACAATTAATTTAAATCCATGCTCAGTACAGAAACCACCCCTAAATTCATCTACCAACCCCACTATAAACCTAATCAATTAATCTGCGGTCACGGACAAACGGCAATTATCACGGGATGGACAGTAAAACAGTCCCTTGCTAAACATTTAAATCCCGACCAATACGCAGTAATTGGCAATCTTTATAGTCCCACCAGAGGAATTAGTCCCCTGCTGAGAAACTTAATAGCAAATCCCCACGTTAGATATTTAGTTATTCTCAACGCAACTAAGGAAGATAAGAACTCTGGTAGCTGTCAGTGTTTGCTAGATTTTTTTAGTCAAGGATTCCAGTTAGGAAAAAGTGACACAGGTAGAGAATGTTGGCTAATTAATTCTCCTATCACGGGATATATTGACAAGGAAATTGACCGAGAAACTCTCGAAAAATTACGTCAATCAATTCAATATCAACTGGTTAAATCCATCCCAGAAGCGATTGAAATCGTCAAAAGTTATGCAGAACAATCTCCCTTACCAACTTGGGGAGAACCATTAATCTTTCCCCTCTTAGAAAATCTTCCTTCTCTGCTACCCGGGACAAGATACGGTCATCGCATTGAAGGAAAAACGATTGCCGAAACCTGGGTAAAAATTCTCCAAAAGATTAAAACCACCGGCACAATTAGACCCACAGGATATGATGGTAAATGGCAAGAATTAATTGACCTAATGGCCGTCGTCACCGATGAACCTCCAGACTTTTACTTTCCCGAACCTAATTATTTGCCTATAGATAGAGCTTTTCTCACCGAATATATCGGACAAATTCTCGATGATTCCCCTATACACCAAGGAGTTAAATACACCTACGGTCAAAGATTGCGTTCTTGGTTTGGCCGAGACCAAATTGCACAGGTTATCAATAAATTAATCTCAGAAATTGACGCAGCTAGTGCAGTTATGTCCCTCTGGGATGTGAAAGACCACGAAAAAGGAGGTAGTCCCTGTTTAAATCATATTTGGGTGCGAGTGGTAGAAAATGAATTATCTCTCACCGCAATATTTAGAAGTAATGATATGTTTGCCGCTTGGCCAGCAAATGCCATGGGATTGCGTGCTTTACAGCAACATATTAGGGATGAGATTAGCAAGCGCTCCGAATACAATTTATCAATGGGTCCATTAATTACTATTAGTCAATCGGCCCATATATACGATGATACTTGGGAGAATGTCGAACGATTAATCGCTACCCAGTACGATAAAATTGTCAATCAGCGCGATTTTTTTGACCCTAGCGGTAACTTTTTGATTTCCGTGGAAAAAGAACAAATTCTCGTCCAACAAACTACCCCCGGCAGTGGGGAAATTGTCGCCTGTTATCAAGGCAAAAATCCTCTGAAATTAATCCGCGAGCTTGCCGCTACCAATCCCGCAATTATTCCCGAACATATCGGTTATCTAGGAATCGAATTACAAAAGGCATACAACTGTCTCAAGAATAATCAACCGTATATTCAAGACCAGTAGGAAGTGGGAAGTAGGAAGTGGGGCATCTCAATAATATTATTGTAGGGGCGAATTGCATTCGCCCTCTTTTAATAACTTCTGCTGCTCACCAAAATCACAAATATAAGATGCACCCAATCAGTGAACTTAAAACTCAAATCTGATAACTCGACCGAATCTAAGACCTAATTGGTTAAGCCAAAAGCTTTGATGTGCTTAGTTTCTAACCTTCTTTTTAGGTAAGAGAATTGCCAGATTCTTTCTTTTGCCTTTTGCCTTTTGCCTTCAGAAGCTGATAACTGATAACTGATAACTGATTACTGGTCTTTGTTTGCTGAACC
The DNA here is from genome assembly GCF_015207925.1 of Microcystis sp. LEGE 00066. Taxonomy (NCBI): domain Bacteria; kingdom Bacillati; phylum Cyanobacteriota; class Cyanophyceae; order Chroococcales; family Microcystaceae; genus Microcystis; species Microcystis sp. LEGE 00066. Next base: position 7,315 of record NZ_JADEVX010000016.1, read on the forward strand.
AGCACCGCGATATTTGAGAGATGAGGAGCGAATTGGGTTAGCCACCGTGGTATTATTGGTGATTTTAACCTCCGCACCGCGATATTTACCCCCTCGCTCCTTGACAGGAGCCTCGGCGACTGTTGGCTCCATATAGGTGGCCCCACGGTACTTTTTCTCGCCGGCGGTTTCTGGAGTGGGGACGGGGATATTCTTCTGTTCTTCTCGTCCTTGCCATAAAAAGGTGACGACAATCACAACTGTCAAGAGAATTAATAGCTGAATCTGCCAAGGAGCTAAAACCAGACTCAACACTAAACTAATTACCGTGGTGGCACTGGCGAGATAAGCAATTTCATCGCTGGACTTCTGCCAGAAATAGGCAGCCAGAGCAGCGGTGAATAGTGGCAACAAAAACAAATAGGACATTCTGGGTACACCTTGTCATGCTAGTGAACCAATCTCCCTATATATTACCTCCCTAGCTTCGATCGGCGAAAAATATTAACTTAGCTTATACATCCTATAAGTTTTATTTTGTCAATCCTTCTTTACAATTCGTAAAAATATTGTTACATTTATTTACATGAACTAAAAGTTAAAGCAAAACAGCCAAGACAGCAAGCCGGTTTAGATTGTCTCGAAGAGTATAGGACAGAAGATGATTCCTTGAGTCCGAGACAACGGCAAAAAACTTGGCCTACTAGCTTAAAAAAGTTTTCGGGGTTTGGGTTTACCCCATTGACAGATTTGCTTGAGTTCTCCTACATAACTTAGCGCTACCTCGGCTGGACACCGAGGTTTTTTATTTTGTGACAGCGTTTTCGACCATGTAAAACGTAGGCTCTCTTATTCTTTGTGTGATAAGTTTAGATTATCTAGAAGCGATCAATCTTTGTGTTCTTTGTGTCTTTGTGGTTCGTTCCAGTTGATTGCCAGCAAGAATGTATCCTATAATACATTTTACCCACCAAACCCAAGAGAGCCAAACGTAGATAAATTAATTGAGATTACCTACTTAATTAAAAATTAACTTCATTTTGATGCACGGAATCCAAATAAAACTTGATTACATCTTCTGGTGTACCCTGACATTGCAACTGTCCTTTATTTAGCCAAATTGCTTGGTCACAGGACTCTTGAATTAAAGTCAAATCGTGGGAAACTACTAAAATAGTAGCGCTAGAATTCCAGAATTTTTTTAAACGTCGTTTACACTTATTTTTAAAACTTTCATCCCCGACGGAAAGGACTTCATCAAGAATAAGAATATCGGGGTGAACCTCTGTTGCGATCGCAAATCCTAAACGAGCCACCATCCCAGAAGAAAGAGACTTTACCGGCGCTCCCATATATTCTTCTAACTCAGCAAAGTCAAGGATATCTTTGGTTTTTTCCTTCATTTCCTGACGCGAAAATCCCAGCATTACCCCATAGAGAATAATATTATCTTTTACTGGTAAATCTGGATCAAAACCAGCTCCTAATTCAATTAGAGAGGCAATTTGTCCCCTGACTCTCACCTGTCCCTTTGTCGGTTCTAGAATACCACAAATGACTTTTAAAAGAGTAGATTTTCCTGCGCCATTAGCTCCAATGATACCTAATTTTTCTCCAGAATTAATGACTAAATCTATATCATCTAGAACTAATTTTTTGGCTGGTTGACGATATTTACCTTCAAGAAGAGAGAAGATTGTCCTTTTTAGATCGTAGGAAAATTCTTCTTGAGTGCGTCTTTCGAGAGACACTTGATCGAGTCGAATTACTTCTGTCATTTATAATAAATCCATAAATAAATGTCGCCATAGTCGGAAGCAAGTCCAACCAATTCCTAAGATAATGATCCCACCGAGTAGAGATTGAAAAATCAAACTAAAATCCGGTAATCCGGGGGAAAGGGACAATTGGCGAATACTTTCAATTACTGGTAGTAATGGGTTTAATATCAGGAATGGTTGTACGGAGGGAGGAATAATTTCTGGAGGATAGAAAATCGGGCTGCTAATCCAAGCGACAAAACAAACAATTTCGTAAAAATAGGGTAGGTCTCTGAAAAAAACGTAGAGGGTACTAACAAGGAAACCCACTCCCGTACAGACCAGAGAAAGACCGATCACGGGAAAAATCAAAGCAATTACATTAAGTAAACTTTGAGACTTCCAGAGAGTTACTATAGCCAAAAGTGGAAAGATACTAATAGCAAATTGAAAAATATTTGCCACTACCATGGAAACGGGAAAAATGCTAACTGGTAGCCGAATTTTATTTAAAATACTGCCATTACCAACAATACTAGGTAAAGCTTGGTTAGTGGAAGCATTAAAGAAATTTATTACGACTAAACCAGTGAAAGCAGCTAGGACATAGTTAACTAGAGAATTATCAAAATAAGAGGCGAAAACCGTGCCGAAAATTGCCGTGTATAGTGCAGTCATAATCACGGGATTTAACAAGGACCAGTAAACCCCCAGAAAAGAACCCCGATAGCGTCCCTTGAGATTACGTTCCACTAAAACACTAAGCAATTCGTAATATCGCCGCGCTGTTGACCATCTAGTTTTTGCTTGGAGATCGGTCATAGGGATAATTGTCATTTCTTCAGTGTTCAGTGCTTTATTCTAAACGATTACCGTCAATCTTGTCTATCGATCGAGGGAGGACTCTAGTTTTTATCCAGTCCCCGAAGACTCTCCCTCTTCGGAAAAAGTTCCCTTCCAGATTCATTTATCTAGCTCAAAAAGCTTAAAAATTGCTAAAAGCCTCTTTTTTTAGGGTTGAATTCGGTTTTTAGGGACAGCCTCAGCTAATTGACCTAGACTCTAGCAGGTTGACCCATAAAATTGACACCAGATCAAAGCCAAGAAATGCCAATTTAAACAGAGCTAATCTCAGAAAAACTGGAGTCAAAAACCGATAACTTAACAATTTCCTAAGGGCTAAACCAAGAATTTAATCTAATTGATGTCCCGTCAGTTCCACAAAGATATCTTCGAGGTTGGAAGGGCGACACATTACTCCAGTTTTATCGCTCAAAGTGTCGAGATAGGCATTAGCATCAGCCACGGTGGGGAAGAATTTATAATCGATTTTATCGCCAACTTGTTTGATAAATAAACCCTCGCCATACTTACTACGAAAATCCGTTAGAGTTCCTAATTCGATTAATTTGCCCGCATCCATAATGCCAATTCTGCCCGGTTTTCCTGCGGCGTTATCCTGACAGAGAAATTCCACTTCTTCCATGTAGTGAGTGGTTAACAAAATTGTCATTCCTTGCTGGTTTAAATCGCGAATTACTTCCCACAAACGACGACGATTTTGGGGGTCTAAACCGACAGTCGGTTCATCGAGAAAGAGGATTTTTGGTTCGTGAAGAAGAGCGCGAGCAATCTGTAAACGTCGTTTCATCCCACCGGAAAGAGTTTTGGCCAGGGCAGATTTTCGATCGCTTAAACTGACATAATCTAAATAGCGATCAATTAATTCCTGTCTCTGGGGATTGGGGATATGGTGCATCCGGCCGTGAAATTCCATATTTTCCCAGACGGTTAATTCCCCATCAACGCTAATCTGTTGTAAGACTACCCCAATATTTTTCTTCACCTGATCGCGGTATTTTTTCACATCATACCCCGCCACTTCGATTTCTCCCTGACTTGCTTCGGTTAGAGTGATAATCATGCGGATTGTCGTCGATTTTCCCGCACCGTTGGGACCGAGTAAACCAAAGATTTCCCCTTTTTCGATAGCAAAGGAAAGCTCGTTAACTACCGGGAGATTATTATAGATTTTAGAAACGCGATCGAGAGCAATAGCGGCGGTCATAGTTACAAAAGTTAATATTCTAGCTATGGATTAGTGTAACCGAATTAGCCCAACTCGACGGCGATTTTATCCTTCCCCCTCGGGATCGTCCTATCGACTTTGGTTTTATCTCATCACAATCAGATTAGAATGCAGATAAAAAATCTTGACTTTGCTGCTATCAGATGCGAGTTTTTCTGCCAATTCTCTGTTTATGTCTAGGAATAGGGGAATTTTTCCTCAATCCCCCCATTAGTCCCGTCAATTCCTTTCCCGCAACCACGGTAACTCGAACGGAAACCCGTTTGCTGCTGAATTTAAAAAAAAGACGAGTTTTTGTTTACCAAGGACAGAAAATAATCGCTTCTTACCCAGTGGCGATCGGTCGTCCGGGTTGGGAAACCCCGACGGGACAATTTAGGGTGATTCAGATGGTGCGGGAACCAGTCTGGGAACATCCTTTCACTGGTCAACTGGTGCCATCGGGAAAAAACAACCCCTTAGGGGCTCGTTGGATTGGATTTTGGACCGATGGCGCGAATTTTATCGGTTTTCACGGTACACCCCAAGAAAATCTCATCGGCCGGGCCGTCTCCCACGGTTGCGTCAGGATGCGCGATCGAGATATAAAAGCTTTATTTGAAAAGGTAAAAATCGGCACTTCGGTGATAGTAATCGCTCAATAAGTAGGGTCTGCTGAAAAAGTTTCTTGGTCAGGTTAGGAGTCGGTCGTCGGTGGTCAGTCCCGATGAAAAAATTTTCACCCCCACAGATGAAAGAGGTTTCCTTCCCTACACCCTACACCCCACACCCTCTTTCAAGTCGGGAGTAATTTAGATAGTCAACAGTTTAAAATGAGAGAAACTAAGCCAAGAGGATAAGCGGTGAATATTATTGAACTAATCGGGATCGTGGCGGGAATATTAACCACTGTCTCCTTTTTACCCCAAGTGATTAAAACTTGGCGTTATCGTTCGGCTAAGGACTTGTCCCTCACTATGTTTATTTGCTTTTGTCTGGGGGTTTTTCTTTGGCTTATCTACGGGATTTATATGAGCAGTAAACCGATTATTGTCGCTAATTTTGTTACTTTTATCTTAGCGGGGACAATTCTCTATTTTAAGATTAAATATGATTAAAATAACTGACAATCCCTTGCGGCCCTATTGGCTCACGTCATGACAATTCTACAATTTATTGCGCCATCTAGGGGCGCGGATAGGATTTTTAGGTTAATTTATTGTTAAGATGATTATCTTTGACCATTGAGACCAAATTTGGGGTCAAGAAACATGAGCGATCGCATCGAGTGGATTAATGCCCTGTCAACCCGTCCCTCCCTAGAAGCGGCGGTGACGGAAGTAGTGGAAAAAGTGCAAGATAAGTTAGTTGGATCGGCAGATATAGCCATAATTTTTATTTCTTCTGCCTATGCCAGCGACTATCCCCGTTTAGTTCCCTTAATCTTGGATAAACTCCCTGTTCCTGTGCTGATCGGCTGCGGTGGGGCGGGGATTGTCGGTATGGGTGACAGGGAAAAAGCGCGAGAAATCGAAGCGAGTCCGGCTTTAAGTCTCACCGTCGCCCATTTGCCCGATGTGGAAGTGCAGCCCTTCTATATCGAAGCGGCGGAAATGCCCGATCTCGACAGTTCCCCCTCTAGTTGGACAGAATTATTAGGGGTAGAAGCGGCCAAAAATCCCCAATTTATCCTTTTAGCCGATCCTTTTTCCAGTCGCATCAATGATCTGTTAGAGGGTTTGGATTTTGCCTACCCCGGTTCGGCCAAAATCGGCGGTTTAGTCAGTGGTGGCATGATCGAACGTTCTGGGGGTCTATTCTACCACGATCAACAAAAACCGCGTAATAGCTATCTCTATCGTCAGGGAACCGTAGGAATCGCCCTTTCTGGCAATATTATCGTCGAAACTATCGTCGCCCAGGGTTGTCGTCCCATCGGACCGATTTATCAGGTAAGTGAGGGAGAACGCAATATTATCATCTCCATGACCGGTAAAGGGGCCGATGGGACTCCGCAACCACCTTTAAATCTACTGCGGGATTTAATCCCCTCCTTAAGGGAAAAAGACCGGGAATTAGTGCAAAACTCCCTTTTTATCGGTATTGCTAGGGATGAGTTTAAAATGCAGTTGCGGGCCGGGGATTTCTTAATTCGCAGTGTTTTGGGAGTAGATCCTCGTCAAGGTGCGATCGCAATTGGCGATCGAGTTCGTCCGGGGCAGCGGGTACAATTTCACCTGCGCGATGCCGACACTTCCGCCCTAGATTTAGAATTACTTTTGCAAGCTTTTCCCCAAGAAAGACCTAATAGTTCGGAGGTACTAGGGGCTTTAATCTTTTCCTGTCTCGGTCGCGGGGAAAATCTCTACGAAAAACCGGACTTTGATTCGGGTCTTTTTCAGCGTTATTTCGCCAATGTTCCCCTCGCTGGTTTCTTTTGCAACGGAGAAATCGGTCCAGTGGCTGGTCGCACTTTTTTACACGGTTATACCTCGGCCTTTGCCCTCTTTCGTCAGGGAATTTAATGTTATACTAAATAGTTAGTACGCTAGGGAGTAGAACGATGGTAAAAGCCCAATCTTTCTCTGAGTCGGAGATTATCTATCCCGATAGTGATGGTAAACCGATGGCCGATAATACCAAACAATTTCGCTGGATTGTGACGATTAAGGAAAATCTCGAATGTTTATTCGCAGACAATGACCATGTGTTTATCGCCGGCGATCTGTTGTGGTATCCGGTCGAGGGGGATAATAAAACCTGTCAAGCGCCGGATGCTATGGTGGTGTTTGGCAGACCCAAGGGCGATCGAGGTTCCTATAAGCAATGGTTAGAAAACCAGATTGCGCCGCAGGTAGTCTTTGAAATTCTCTCTCCGGGCAACACTAAAACAGAAATGCGCCGAAAATGGCAATTTTATCAGCGTTTTGGCGTAGAAGAATATTATCTCTACGATCCCGATGCTAATGATCTACAGGGTTGGTGGCGCAGGGGTGATCAATTGGAGATGATTGCCGCGATCGATAATTGGCAGAGTCCGCTTCTACAGATTCGTTTTCAACTGGAGAGTCCCCAGTTAGCTATTTTTTATCCCGATGGCTCCCGGTTTTTGACCACCCTAGAAATCAAGCAAAAAGCGGAATTAGCCGAACAAAGGGCCAGGACTGCCGAACAGCAAGCCCAACAGGAACGACAACGGGCCCAGGAAGCTGAGGCAAAATTAGCCCGCTTAGAGGCGCAATTACAGGCCCTGGGGATTAATCTAGGGGAAAGCTAACGAGAGGCGGGAAGGACGGGATTTAACCACTGGAGAATCTCATCTTTGAGACGGGAATTATCCCGGGCAAGTCCCTGTTTTAACCATTGGCCGATCGCATCGAGGGGAGTAAATACTTCTCCGGTTTGCCAACTGACATCTTGACCCAAGGGAGTGAGATGATTACCCGGGAGAGTTCGCAGGGCAATTAGATCATTAAAGCGTTTTTTTAGCAGGGGATTTAATACCAGAGATTGATCGATCGTGTCGTCTTGAAAACGGATTAAAAGATTGCGACGAATGGCATAATCTTGGAAAATTAACTCGTTTGTTTCTTCGGGGGAAGGGGTAAATTCGAGGTTAAAAGTGGTGTCAATTTGCAAAGGTTCGATGAAGGGAATAGCCCGACGAATCGGATAATTATTAAAGGAAATGAGGATATTTCCCTCCCGTTCCACTTCGTAGAGACTACCGATTAATAAGTGTAGTTTACACCCCATACTGTGACCCAATCCGTAGATGGGGAGATAACCTTGGCGCAGACTATGATTCCAGCGCAGACGTTCAATAATATTATCAAAACGGTTTAAAACTGTGCGGGCGATCGATTTGTGATCGAGGGTATTAACAAAGGGAGTAGCGACAATAGCGTATCCTGAATTCCCAATACTTTCTAATAACCAACGATAGGTAATATTCGGTGCCGCCGCCACAAATGCCCCACCTAAAAAGTGAATGATACCCCGGGGACGACGGGGGAGAAAAACCCAATTACCTGCTATTTCTTGCCAATTCATAATTAGTTATCAGTGAATTAATAACTTCTTAGTCACTCACTAAATAAATACCACTTCCTATTATACTAAATCCTGTTGAAAAGGGATAGGAGATTAGCCAGAGATTAGCGACACCGGATAAGGATAACTGCTTACCCAAATCATCAAAGATCGGGATGAATAGTTCTAGGCTAGTTTTTTCTTAATAAAAGCCACTAATTGAGACATTTGTTTTTTGATAGTTTCCATTTCTGTTTGCATTTGGGCAATTTGGCCATGGAGATTCTGAATATCAGTGCTATAATCCCCGGAGAGTTCCTCTAGTTTCGGGTTAGAAACTGTTGGTTTGGCAGAATACTGTTTTGCCTTGGCCATCGCTTCTTTAATCGCCTGTAGCAATTGTTTTTGGTCGAAAGGCTTTTCAATAAAGGCAAAATATTGGAAAGGTTCGGGTATTTTCTCTACTACCTCCTCTTTCCTTCCTGACATTAACACTAGGGGAATACTTTTGAGATTATCTTCGCTTTGGATTCGCTGAAACACCTCCCAACCGCTCATTTTTGGGAGAAGGAAGTCCAAAATAATCAAATTTGGGTTTTCGGTACGAATGAGATTATAGCCCTCTAATCCGTCTTTAGCTTCGAGGAATTCAAAGTTACCCTCCGGTAACATATCGCGAACGCGCATCCTAATCACTTTACTGTCATCGATAACGAGAATTTTATGATTTGACACGATAGACACCTGAGAAAAGAGACAATGGATAAACTCGATGATTCGAGGGGATATTGGCGAAAACTTTCGGCATAGGCATTGAGAATTCCCAAAAAACCCTTAGAAACTAAGATACACCATAAAGAAAAAACCTCGGTTAATGTCCGAGGCTGCTGTTGTAGGAGAACTCAATGCAAAACAAAAGGAAGATACCAAAACCAAAAAGGTTTTGAACGGTAAATCACCTTTGTTGTCCCATTGTAACCCCTGTTTAAGCGTATCGGGATGAACTAGCACTTTTCAGGGCTAAATAACCTAAACCGAGACATAAAAGCGCATTTATGCCCAAAAATGCCTGAGCGATCCTACCAGAACCTAACCAGACCAGAGTAGGATCGATAACGGCACTGATACCTAAACTCACCGCCATGGCTAAAGATACCCCCACCGCTAACCATTTTGCCTGGGGATGACCCAAAAGTAGAGCAATCAGGACAAAGGGCAGGATAAAACTGGCAAAAAGCGGATTAAGGGCAGAACTTCCCTGAATAACGCCTCCTAGGTCGGAAAGAGAACTCCCCATCACTCGGAAAGGCCATTGGGGTAAATCGAAGATATAAAGACCTCTGAGGAAAAATAAGCCAGAACTGCCAAAAATTAGACCAGCATTCAAAAATCCGTTCCAGGGGAAGGGAAAATAATTTCTCAGCCACCAAGCGAGGAGATAAGAACCCAAAACCATAGCCATTTTGGGCAAAACCGCCACCGCACCGCCGTCAATCCAGAAACGGGGATTGAGATAACCGTTATCGCGCAACCAACGCCAAAAATCTTGGAAAGTAATCTGTCCTTTCAGGGCCAATTGTACGGCACTGCCCGCGTCTAATTGTCCGGCCCCAAAATGATTAAAGGGATCATCATTGATCTTACGGGCCGACTGTTGCAAAACCTCTAAAACTGCATTGGGTTCTTTAGTTCCCGCAGCCTTGATTAAAGCTACCACCCCAGCAACGTGAGGGGCTGCCATGCTGGTTCCCTGAAAACCGAGGAACGCCGGTTCCCCTCCCTTAGCCGGATCGATGGTTTCTTGGATAATTTTACCCGTATCGGAGCCGCCGGGGGCAGCAATATCGATTCCAGCCCCGAAATTAGAATAGGGGGCCTTATTTCCGGAGGCATCTAACGCAGAAACGCCGATAACGTGGGGAAAACGGGCAGGATAGGCGGCGGAATTATCATCGGCATTACCGGCAGCGGCGACAATTACCACACCTTTACTATAGGCATATTCGATCGCCTCTTTCATTACTTGGGTTTCGCCTCCACCCCCTAAACTCATATTGATGACATCGGCTTTATTATCGACGGCAAAACGGATCGCTTCGGCAATATCGCCCACGGTTCCCCCACCCGTCCCGGAAAGCACCTTGAGGGGCATAATTTTGGCTTTGTAGGCGATGCCGGCCACCCCGTAGTTATTATTGGTCGATTGGGCAATTGTTCCCGCTACATGGGTTCCGTGACCGTTATCGTCCTCGGCATTGCTGCGATCGTTGACGAAGTCGTAGCCTTCCACAAACTCGGTTTCTCGCAGATCGGGGACTTTTGATACGCCTGTATCAATAACGGCGACGGTTATCCCCTCACCGTGATTTTCTTCCCAAGCGCGTTCGATGTTAATTCCTCGCAGGTTCCACTGTTTGCTATAGTCGGGGTCGTTGGGAGCGACAAAAGCATGATATATATAATCTGGTTCGATCGATTCGGTGTATTTTTTTAGGTCGGAATTGCGGAGAGTTTTAAGAAGTTTGCTATCTCCTGCCACGGTGTAAAGATGTTCATCAATGGAAAAAATACTATTTAAACTGGTGGTTTTTCCCGCTTTTTTATTGACAGTATTTAACTGCTCATCGAGGACGCTGACCGGTATATCGTCGTTAAAGTCGATTAAAATTGATTGATATTCGCCCCGATTTGCTAATCCAGTAAAGTGAAAGAGCGCAAATCCTAGACCGATAATAAATAGGGTTAACAATAAGAGTTTTTTCATAGATTTCCTAAGAATTGATCATTGCCAGCCAAGGTTCTTTTAGTTTCGATGAGAGAATCCGAGGGAAGTTCCCCTATTTTTGTCGCAGTTAAAGATAGGACTAACCAGTTACAAAAAAGTCACCTGTTGTTTATTTTAAGCTCGATCGCCGATCGCTGTTAATTGCCGACTGGCAAAAATAGCTTCGTAGTGGCGATAATGTTTAAATTCGAGGAGATTATAGAAAGGATCCTCTAGAAAAAAGGTTTTATGTTCGGTTATCTCCCCATTAAAGCGAGTTTTTGGTTCTAGATAAAATTTTAGTTGATTGACTCGTGCTTTTTCGAGAAGATTGTCCCAATCGCTGGCATCCGGCAGAATTAGACCAAAATGGCGAGGATAAATGCTATTTTGGGGAGTAAGAGGCATTTCGGTGACGTGAGCGACTACCTGATGACCATAGAAATTTAAGATTATCGCTTTCTCGGTTTCCCTTCCTGCTAAACAACCTAAACCATCACAGTAAAAGCTTTTAGCTGTGGACACATCGGTAATCGGAATAGCGAGATGAAAAATTGCAGGTTGATTCATGGCGATCGAGTTTATCCGCATTCTACTAGGTTCTATTGTAGCGATCGAGGGGCGACCCTTCCGGGAATTTTTTTTGAATTGGCAATTACCTAGAATTGGCCCGATAAATCTCAAGATATCAAAAAGTGCTGGCCTTTGCAGTAATCGGGGGAGAAAATTAGGCACTTTTTCCCTGAAAATTAGGTAATTGACCCCCTGAAAATGGGTAAAACCCCACACCCCACACCCCACCTAAAGACTTTGTGCGATTCTAAAACCAGCGTGTTGATAAAAATTCCGGCGAAACCAATTGCGATAGTAGGGTAGGATTTCTGTGCCGTTAGTCACCCAAGCTCCTCCTAACATCATTTTATGTTGACTATTAAAGAAAGGAGTGGAATTGTCAGCATAGAGGTAATGGGGTTGAAAGTCAGTTAAGGGATTAAAATCATCTTCTAGCCATTCCCAGACGTTACCGCGTAAGTCATAAATTTCTGAGTTATTACCAGCATTTTTTAACATTCCTACGGGAGTGGGAGAACAGAATTTTAAATTGAGGTTATAGTCCTCAAAGTTATCGTTTTCTAGTGTATAACATCGATTTTTTTGACTGCCATAGGTGACTAAATTCCACTCAGCTTCCGTCATTAAACGTATTCCTTGACCTTGAAAACGACAGTAAGCGATCGCTTCATAATAGTTCACTTCTACTGGCCAATCAAGAGGTAAATCGAAAACATCAAACATGGCTCGATATTGATAATTTCCTCCCTCATCTACCAGCCAAAATTTAGGATATTTGACTTGATAGTGATTTTTCCATTGCCAAGCTTCTTCATCCCAATAACTGGGATTTTCGTAGCCACCATTATGGACAAATTCTTTAAATTCTCCGTTGGTAATCATATATTTACTCACTAGAAAATTGTTAACTTGAACTTGCCGATAACCATACTCATTATCCCAACCATAAATAGGAGAATCTTGGGGTTTACCAATTTCTACTATTCCCCCAGAAACCTCCACCATTTGATTAGGACTAGCTTGACCAAAAGAAGGGGCATAATGCCAACCTTGAGGACGTTGCAGACAGTCTAACGGCAGTTGTCTGAGTAACATTGAAGATGTTTCAAAGTGAACACGCTGATGCTCAATTCCCATCATTAATGACCAGAGAGAATGCTGCGGATGAATAGGAAGATTGAGGGGGATATTTTTAATTATTTCGACCACAATTTCATAGACTTGTTGCCGATATTCCCAAACTTTATCCACCCTAGGCCACTGAATCTGAGCGATAGCAGAGTTTAATTCTGCGGGAGTTGCCGGATCTACTCCCACTCCAAACAATGATTCGTAGTCAGAATTAGGGCTTTTTTTTAATAGGTTAACCATCTGCAATTTATTCAGATAAAAAGCGGCAGCATGACCTAAATAAAAGATGAGGGGATTTCTTAAATCGTCAGGGTTACAATAAAAAGCTTCTTCTTTGATGATGCTTTTTAACAGCATATCTTCTAATTGCCAAGCATTTTCAAAATAGTCCAGTATATTTTCTCGACTACAGTTACTTAGAGAGATAGGAGCCTGTGCTTGAATCTTTTCCATGTTTTTGTGCCTCTATTACTGATGATAATGTTTTCGTTAATTACAGGGATAACTGACAGAGAATTAACCCAAATAAATTTTCAGGATCGGTGAAAACCTTGAGCGGGTTTAATCCCTTTGATTCTAGGTCTTTTTGCATAGTTTCTAGGTTGAATTTACGCGAGATTTCTGTTAAAATACTCTCCGATGCTTGAAAATTAACTGTTAAATCGAGTTTTTTGAGATGAACAGGGTGAGTTTTTTGACAAATTAAATACATTTCAATTTGAGATTTATCTTGATTATAGATAGCTTGATGACTAAATAAATCAAGGTTAAAATCAGCTTGAAAACGCCAATTTAAATGGGAAAGCATATTTAAATTAAAAGCGGCTGTCACCCCTTGAGCATCATTATAAGCGGCTTCTAATATTGCCGACGGTTTTTGGAGATCAATCCCCAATAAAAAATAATCTCCAGCTTTTAAGACAGTGCCAATTTTTCCTAAAAATTTATCACATTCAGCCGCAGAAAAATTACCGATCGAACTTCCCAAGAAAAAAATCATTCTAGTATTATCGGAAGCATTTTGATAATAAGCTAAGGCCTGTTCATAGGTTCCAATTAACCCCTGAATAGGTAAATTAGGATATTCTTTTTGTAATTCTATGGCACTAGCTTGGAGAATAGTTTCACTAACATCGATAGGTACATATTTAGAGGATTTTTGTTGCCGATAATAAGCGTCCAATAACAGACGAGTTTTAGTGGAACTACCACTACCTAATTCTATCAATTCGCAGGGACCTGTATAGGCGACAATTTCTTGAGCATATTCTTGGAGAATAGCGGCTTCTGTCCTAGTGGGATAGTATTCTGGCAATTGACAGATTGCTTCAAAAAGTTGGGAACCTTGCCGATCATAAAAATATTTAGATGGTAAACTTTTGGGGGTTTTAGTTAATCCTTCAATCACATCTTTTCCCTGATCTTTAACTATATTTTTACCGGTGGCAGCGGTGGCTAAATACTCAATTTGTAATAGTTCTTGTTTAGATGGTTTAAGCTGCATAGATTCTCCAGATTATTCTCCAGTTTTTTGATTGTTCTCGATCGATGCCGGGGACGAAATCCACTTTGACAGCTTGAATGCTGGCAGAGATTATCGTTCCCCAGTAATTTTACCATAAAACGCCGCAAAATTTACCTCTTGTCTAGATAGACAAGGTTTGTGGAAGGTAAATAAAAGCTGTTAAATCCATCGAGATGGGTGCTGATATTATCCAAGCAAAATTACCCGTTCAATTAATCAGTAAAAATTGCATTTCCTCTAAGCTAAGATTTTCTTGGATATAGCGAGGATTAAGGGGATGATAAGGACTAGCAAGACGATCTATCTTAATAATTGTCGCCGTTTCAGGAATGATCGGAATATCGGGATCGTAGGGGGTGCTGCGAGTAAGAGAACTAGAAAAACCCTTAAAAATAGAGATTTCTTCCTCCTCCCCATCCACAGCAATAGTCACTAATAAAACCTCTTGGGGATTTTTGAGGGTGTATTGTTCGAGTTGTTGACCAATATTCATAGAAAAATGGCTAATCATCGATAGCTAAAAACTTACTGTTGTAAAGCTGAACGTCCCTGTTTGCCAAGACGAATAAGAAGAAAATGGGCAAAATAGAGAGTATAAAAAGAGAAACCAACTAAACCAAAAAAGCCCAAAACATTAGCAGTAGCTTCTGAATGAAAAATCTCGCGAAACTGCCAGGGTGCTTCCTGCCAAACCTGACAATAGGGAGAATTTAGCAATTCCCCTGACATAGCACAGGAGAGAAAAGGTAAGGTAGAAATCGCACCCAAAGGACAATAAATCGTTACTGCCCAACGCCAAGCAGTGGTGACAAATTTAATCGAACTAGCGGGTAAATCTTTAATTTCATCGTTAATATCCACCCAAAACCAGAGGGAAATCGGGATTAAAATCTTAGCTAAAAAACTGGTAACAAAACCAATTGGCCAGGAAGCGATCATTAAATATACAGTAATTAATAAAAGACTAGCCACTCGCCAATAGATAATCAACAATTTCTGTAATGATTCGATTTTTGCAAATAAAGACCAAATCAACAAAATTGCTGGAATAATCACCGTAAATAGGACGGCTAAACGATAATCTATCCAAACGAGAGGACGAAACCAAAGTTGATTCATAAACTATTCAGACATAATTACACTGTCAACATTTTACTGTCTTCCGACGCGGGAGCCAAAATCGGTCACAGCTTGACCAACAAACAAAAAAAACGAGAGGCGATCTCTTTATAGTTGAGATCGCCCTAAAGCTAGGATTCTACTGTGAGGAGAGAAAAAACCGCTGCCCGACTCCATTAATCGTCATAAACGCGACACTCGGCCGCATCGGGATTATCATCACAATACTTTTCGAAGTAGGTTTTTTGGGGGTGGTCTTGACGTTGGTGAGCTGCTTCTGCTTGTAATTCTTCCACCGCATCCCAAGCGGCGGCGCATTCGCCAGAGGCGGCACCTTCCGTACTACAGACGGCTCTGGCATTTTCTAGCTCTTCTTGAATTTTATCTTGGATATTGCTCATGATTCCTCTGGAATTGATCTATTGACACTCTAACAATTATACAGCCACGTTCTCAAACCACAGGATCGGTTATCCCACTCGATCGCCCTTCCTGTGCTATGAAGCCGATCCTAGCGCAATTGTTGGGGAATTTAAGATCAAGATTTCCTGACTAGGCCAATTTTTAGCCCAGATTTCGCACTGGAGAAACGCCACAGGGATTTCTCCCCAGGATAGACAGCGAGCAGAAGCATATACTGACTTATTTAGGCCGTCTTACCAGTCTCGATGCTCCCTTAGACAGGGTGGCGCAGATCGAATAAGTTATTCTAGGGACTAGGGGAAAAAGACTGTTTTGCTGGCAATAGTCAGCATTCCTGTCACCAAAATGCCGACAATGCTAAGGAATCCAATGGTGGTAATGTTGACTCGTGCGTTGAGATCGTCAACCCGCTTTTCTAGTCGCGTAACTTTGGCATCTAAGGCCTTAATATCCCCTTTAATTTCTCCTAAACTGTTTTCGATCGCTTTCTGTCCATTTTCTAGGTTTGTCAGTCGGGATTTGATCGCTGTTAGTCGGGATTCGATCGCTTTCTGTCCGCTAACGATTAAATCTTCTAACCTTTTCAGATCATTCTCGGTAACTGCTGTCATCAGTGACAATCCTCTTAAAGTTGAATTTTTCCCCAGTCTCCTATCAATACTCTATCAATATTTTCTCGGTCGAGCATTTCTACTCTAGAATAAAAGATATTGCAATCCCTGTTAGGGAATTTATTAGAAACTTGAGGTATGTAAATGTGACATAATCACAGTTTCGCATTTAACCTTCATAAGATGGAATATGAATATCATTGACGCTTTAAATCTCAAAAACCCCCAAGATTACCCTTCTAGAGAAGCCTATCAGCAAGACGTTGTCAAAGCGGTACAGGTCTTAATGCGTTTAGGTATTATGGATAGTCCCTCGGCCGATTTAACCGGTTCCCTAGACTCTATCCTTGAGAAATTACAAGAGGATGAACTGGCTATCTACGGTAGAAAACGCAGTAAACAAGAAATTATCGCCGATTTAAAGCAAGTTAATAGTGAAATTGTTGAACTCGATCGAGAAATAGCTGACTTAGAATGGCAAATTGCCCTCAAAAAAGCTGAAATAGCCGTTAATGAAGCATCTTAGGGTTTTTTATCTTGATTCTGGTTCGTTTTCTCCAAACTGAGCGCAATAATCATCAAGACGGTTTTCCAGAAGCATCCTTAAGAGTTTAATAATAATTAGGGCTACGATCGCTAAGGGGGTATTGCTGCCAAAGGTAATTCCGATTACCCCTTCCACTATATCTGCTGTCGTTCTCGTCGCTCTTCGATGATAAAAATGACAAAATTTTGCCTTAAAAGTCGGTGATTCAGTGGCTGTCTCGGCAATTTCTGCCAGTCCTTTCAGTTTTTCTGGTGTATCGTAGGAAGTATATTCATTCTCCAGTTGTCTGCGCTGCTCTTCCAACTGACGACGACGCAGACGAGCAGACTCTAAACGGCGCTGAAAAGCTTCCAGTTCTTCTAATTCATTAAAAGTGTTCATGGGTGATAACATTTTTGGGTAAGAGCAGGGCTTTCGTTGTGTAGCAATTCATTCTTCATATTCTGATTTGACAACGCCTGGTTTTAGTTAATTCGCATAATTCCGCCGTTTGTTGAGCATTGAGGGGAAGGGGAGAGATACCTAATTTCGCTCGGTCGGCAACGTGCTGATGATACGCTTCTAACATAGGTCTATTGTCTCCTAGTCTTCACTTGTGACGGTTTCTTCCTAGGTTACTGGATTTTTGCTAGTCTCTGAATTTCTAGGTTAACGAGACATGACTTTGCTGTGCGATTTCCATAAAATGAGAAAATAGCGATCGATTGACTATATTAAGGCGTAGATAATGGCTATCACCGATTCTGATCTAGATTTAGCACAATATATCGACCATGGTTCCCAATAAGCTAACCGCACCCTGGGGGGAGATAACGATCGAACCTATAATGGAGAGAAGTATTCTCCAGAGTCAACAATATGTCACTCAGTCAACTGTTGCCCACAGTTAATCAGTTATCTCACCAAGATAAGCTTCGACTCATTCACTTTCTGCTCCTAGCAGTCGCCAAAGAAGAGGGATGCAGCCTAGAACCAACTAGAGAACCTGATCGAGAAAATGTACTGCTTGAGCAACTTGCATCCACTGAAGCCGTGCTATGGTCGCCTCAAACCGATAGCGCAGCAGTGCAAGCATTGTCGGAGCTTCTGATTGCGGCAAAGGGAACATCCAATGCTTGATGGACAACGCTATTCATTTACTGAACGAAGAGACAATCTAGGGCGATCGGTAATCATGCCATATATCCCTTTAATGCTCACACTGGGCGATCGTTCTCTAGAAGTGACAGCATTGCTGGACACTGGTGCCAGTGTCAATGTTCTACCCTACGAGATTGGCCTACAGCTAGGAGCAGTCTGGGAAAATCAAACAGTATCCATTCCCTTGAGCGGAAACTTGGCTCAAAGCAATTCACGAGGTTTGGTTGTATCTGGTGCAATTGCACAATTCCCTTCTGTTCTGCTTGGATTCGCTTGGACTGAGATGAGAGATATACCTGTAATTCTTGGACACATGAACTTCTTTGCAGAGTTCAATGTGTGTTTTTATCGACACGAGTTGGCTTTTGAGGTTTGCCCGAAAGACGGATGAAGTTGATAGCCGCCGCTCATCTTAGCCGTTACAATGCTTGAAGATAATCGGCTTTGCAGCGATCCAGATATGAATGCTAATTGTGCAAAGTATCCACAAATTAACTTGGTTCGGAGTTTTAAGAATTGCCTAGGAGACAATTCATACTAAATCCGTTGAGTATAGGCTATATATCAGGACGGGCAAAAGGCAAGAGGCAAGGGGCAAAAGGGGGAATAAATAATCAGTTTTTAATAACCGGATTTAGTATCATACTCTTTCAAGTCAGGAGATAGGAGATGGGGGAATGGGGAGATAGGGAAGTGGGGAAATTTCAACTAATACTCCAAAACCCCAAAACCCCAAAACCTCAACTATCTGTTTTTGGCTCTTCGGTTTGTGTTATGCAATGGACTGGGTTTATAGGGGATGGAATCCTTATGTAGAAAGGCATTTGGCGATTTTTGTCAATTGTTTTTAACCTAAAGCGAACTCATCAATTAAGTCTCTTGCCAGATAAGGATTTAGTCAATTTATGCCCCCCTATCGAACCATACCAAGTAACGAAGAGCCCTGTTTTTTTACTTTATTACTTCCCTCAAATGTCCTTGTTCAATTTTCCAGTGACGGTCAGCAATAGGCAATAATTCCCCAGCATCGTGACTAACTACTAATAAAGTCCAGTGTTGTTTGAGACTAGCGAGAAGTTTAGCCAATTGACGACGCATAGACCAATCTAAACCGGCCGTAGGTTCATCGAGAAGTAACAGATTAGGCTGCCGGATTAACTGGACAGCGAGGGATAAACGACGCTGTTGACCACCACTAAGATTGTGGGGAGAAGTATCCAGGGGAATGTTTTCTAATCCTACCTCCTTTAAGGCCGCCGTCAGGCGATCGCTTGTAATCTCCGGATGACCGAGACGCAACTCCTCAAGGATGGTTTTACCGCAAAAATGACGTTCAGGAAACTGAAAAACGATTCCTCCTAATTGTTGCAGGTGCAGCACCGTTAATTCTTGGTCGCGCCAGTGAATTGTCCCTCCTGTTTTATCGGCAAAGCCTGCTAAAATTTCCAAAAGAGTCGTTTTTCCGGAACCACTGGGGCCAACAATCAGACCTAATTCCTGGGATGCTAATTCGAGATTAATCCCCTGTAAAATGGGATTGAGAGCAGCGGGAGGATGATAAACCACATCTTTGAGATAAAGCATTGACAGGAAAATAACTGGAAATTAAGTCTAGAAACCCGTTTCTATTGTGACAGATTTTTTCATTCGCTCAAGGAGACTTTTGACCATGGTGCTGAGGTTAGGTTTAACGAAAAAAATGGCGATCGGTGCTTCGCTGGCTGTTATGGTAGTGGTTAACTGGATTGGTCCCGGGTTGGCCGGAGATCCTTTCCGCAAAACCAATCCCCGAGCGATTGGTGATAAGACCGAGGCCGCTTTTAACGCTATTTTTAAACAAGGTAATTATCTAGAGGCAAAAAAATTAATTGTTGAGGCCACAGAAAAGGAACCCCAAGAACCTTTGTCCCATGCTATGCGTGCCTCTCTTGCTTTTACCGACCAGGATTGGAACACCCTCAAAACCTACTCCGAGAAAACTAAGGAAGCGGCCAAACAAATGCAGGACAGCGACCCTTTAAGGGGAAATTTGTATCTCGCGGTGGGGAGTTTTTTGGAGGGAACCTACGTTTTTCAAACCGAAGGAGCAGTATCGGCCATCCCCAGATTACAACAGGTGTTTCAGTATTTGGAAACCGCAGAAAAGGTTAGTCCTACGGATCCGGAATTGAACCTATTAAAGGGTTATATGGATTTGATTTTAGCGGTTAATTTGCCCTTTTCTAGTCCTCAAGAGGCAATTCAACGGCTAGAAACCTATGGAAGTCCTGATTACTTGGTCGATCGAGGTATAGCTCTAGCTTACCGGGATTTAAAGCAGTATGATCAGGCTTTGCAATTTATAGATAACGCGCTGAAAGCGACCCCCGATAATCCAGAATTAATGTATCTGAAGGGTCAAATCCTGAGAATTCAAGGCAATACGGATAAAAATACTGGCTCTTTGAAACTGGCATTAGATTACTTTAATAATGCCCTGAAAAAACAGGAACAACTCCCCGAATCGGTCAAAAAACAGTTAAATCGCGAACACCGTAAGGTACAGGAGGAGATTAAATCCCTAGAAAGCACCGCTAATCGTTAAAAAACGCCTAAAAATAGTCAATATTTCTTTTTTTTATCAGTTATCAGCTTCTGAAGGCAAAAGGCAATAGACAATAGGCAATAGGCAATAGGCAAATTGGCTCTTCTAGGTTGTGTGTGATAAGTTTAACTTACATAGGATTGATCGATCTTTGTGTCCTTTGTGTCTTTGTGGTTCGTTCCACCCCCTCTCTAGGAGGAATGTATCTTAGAATACATTTTACCCACCAAATCCAATAGAGCCGCAAATTTTGCCAAAACAGAAAATCCCCTCTTATGTTATATAAAGTAAAGGATTATTAAGCTTCGCGGAAGTTTATTAATTAAAGTTAAAAATATATTGACAAAAAAATTGGCTTGTGGTATAGAGCAGAATTTGGCTAAACCTCCTAGCTGATTTATTGTCAAGGGTTCACCTAAGTGTAATTGGAGATTTCATGACGGCAACGACGGATAAATTGCATGGGGAGTTGATCACCTCGATCGAGCCAGACTTTAAACTGAAAGATATTATTCAAAGCATTCCCAAAGAATATTTCCAGAAAGACCCAGTTAAAGCTTGGTTTGGTGTAATTACGAATATTTTGGCGGTCATTGCCGGTTATGCAATGCTAGTTTATTCTCCCTGGTATTTACTGCCTTTAGCTTGGATTTTCACTGGTACAGCTTTAACGGGATTCTTTGTGATCGCCCATGATTGCGGTCATCGGTCTTTTTCTAATCGACCCTGGGTTAATGATCTTGTCGGTCATATTTTCCTCTTACCCCTTATCTATCCCTTCCACTGCTGGCGTTTCCTCCATGATCGCCATCATGCTAAAACTAACATGGTAACGATAGATAATGCTTGGGATCCGTGGGAATTAGAAGCTTTTAACTCGGCCAATCCCCTAGTGCGTCTCTTTTATCGCGGCATTCGCGGACGTTTCTGGTGGCTCGGTTCGATCGCCCACTGGGCTATTCTACACTTCAACATCGAACAATTCAAAGAGAACGAACGGGAAAAAGCGCGCTTTTCGATGATTGTCGTCCTAGTTTTTGCCACTATTTTTTTCCCAACCCTAATTTTCTACACTGGTGTTTGGGGATTGGTTAAATTTTGGGTGGTGCCTTGGTTTGTCTATCATTTTTGGATGAGTACCTTTACCCTTGTCCATCACACAGACCCCGATATTCAATTTTCCTATCCCGAAGAATGGAATCAAGCTTTAGCGCAACTAGAAGGAACGGTTCACTGTAGCTATCCCCGTTGGGTAGAAATTCTCTGTCACGATATTAATGTCCATATCCCCCATCATATCTCGACGGCGATTCCTTCCTATAACCTCCGCAAAGTTCACGCTAGTCTCCAAGAAAATTGGGGTAGTCACCTGAAAGAAACCCAGTTTTCTTGGGCATTAATGAAGCGAATCGTTGATTATTGCCATATTTTCGACTCCGAAACCGCCTACAAAACCTTTAAGGAAAGCCGCGGTTAAATCAGTGATCAGTGATCAGTGATCAGTTATCAGTGGGTAAGTTATCAGCTATCAGATTTGAGTTTTAAGTGACAGTATTAAATTGAAGTTTCCTACTGTCTTTTTACTGATTGCTGATTATTGATCACTGAAAAAAGATTACCAGCAACCGCGTTTACCATTGGGCATAACTGTTAACCAATTGGTTTTTGCCATAGCGATTTGTTCTCGAGTTACTTGGGCATCAGAGAGATTAGCCCCGCAAAGATTAGCATCTTTGAGATTAGCGTGGCGAAGACGGGCGCAGGTGAGATTAGCCCCGCGTAAATCGGACTCTTCCAGGTCTGCATAACCGAGATAGGCATTATCTAAATTGGTATTTTTGAGAATCGCTTGACTGAGATTGGCCCGGCCCAGATCCGCATGGGACAGATCCGCCCCTTGTAAATTAGTTCCTGTTAATTTGCATTGAAAGAAATTTACTCGCAAAAGTTGTACTTTAGACAGATTGAGATTCGATAATTCCTCTTGGGCAAAATTGCGCCGGCCGTTATTGTAAGCATCGAGAATCGCTTTTTCATCTAAGCGGCGTTTTCTCTTCGGTAAGGTTATATCTGGGCTGCTGTGGTCTTTGTTTCTAGACAGTACGTTTGTACTGGTTGTTGAAAAGGCCATCTGCGCCCCCGGCAGATTATCTGGAGAGGTCTCTGGATTTTTATTTTTGGAGCGAAATTTAGAGTTGAGAGGGCTAGAAACGGAAGAAGTGGCTATTTGACCTGAATCTTGTGGTGGTTTCGGGGAAGTAACCATTGGGGCCGCGATTAGACTTTGGGCTAGACTATCGGCATAAGCGGTCATGTCTAAAGCATCCATTACCTCTTGGGCGGATTTGTAGCGATGACGGATGGAGACTTGCAGCATTGTTTTCAGGACTTTAGCAAACTGAGGACTCACCTTGACTAATTTTTCCCAGAGTAATTCACCTGTATTGACATCAACTTCGATAGTCTTAGGAGATATGCCCGTGAGTAGATAGATACAGGTAACTCCCACGGCATAGATATCACTGGCATAGACCGGACGCATGGCCATCTGTTCGGGAGGGGCATAACCTTGGGTACCCACGGCAAAATTAGTCAAAGCGTTTTGAGAATTGACATTGGCAATAACAGTGTTAACTTGATTTTTGACAGCCCCAAAGTCAATCAGAACCAATTTTCGATCCGTGTGCCGAAGAATTAGGTTAGCGGGTTTGATATCCCGATGAATTACCCTTTGTTTGTGGATATATTTCAAAATCGGCAAAAGTTCACTTAAAAACTGTTTGACTCCCGCTTCGCTAAACGGGCCACGTTTTTTTACCTCTTGGTAGAGGTTATGACCTTTAACGTATTCCTGAACTAGATAAAACTGTTGATTATCTTCAAAATAGTCCAATAATCGGGGAACCTGCGGATGAACCCCCAGTTTTCCTAGCGTTTCCGCTTCTCGCTCAAAAAGTTTCTTGGACATCTTAAAAACATTAGCATCATCAGAGCAAGGTCGCAGTTGTTTGATCACACAGATGGGGGTACCTGGTAGGGACAAATCCGATGAAACAAAGGTCGCCCCAAACCCTCCTTTCCCTAAAATTCCTAGAATTCGATAGCGGTTGTGCAGAAGAAGTTTTGAACCGCAACTCTCGCAGATTAACGCTGTTGCGGCGTTTTTCGGTTGAGGACAGTCGGGATTAAGGCAGTAGGTCATATAGAGTCACCAGTTGACCGATACTTTTTTGCTAAGACAGTTCAACAATGCACCCTCAGAGATTCTCCTCAAGAGGAGGTATCTCCGAAAGTCCAAAACCAGAGATCTGAGACATTCAAAGCGCCTGTAACGCTTTTTTGTGTCATTGCTTAGTTAACGCAGGGGCAACTTATCAAGATGGCGTTTGCTTGTTAACTGGGATTTTTTCCTTAACTCTTTTAGCTTACCACAGATTTTAAAATTGGCTACTTGTGCCAATTGTCAACTAATGTTAGCTTTTCTTGATAATTCAACACCCCTAATCACTTTTTCCCTTTCATCAAAGCAGCCCGGGCCTGTTCGCGGTCATCGAAATGGATTTTTTCCGTCCCCAAAATTTGATAATCTTCGTGACCTTTACCCGCAATAATTACTCCGTCTCCCGGTTGTGCTGTTTGAATAGCGGTGTCAATGGCCAAAGCGCGATCGCTAATTACCTGTACGGTAATTTCTGGGGGAATGCCAGCGATAATATCCTCAAGGATTCGTTCGGGAGCTTCTGTGCGGGGATTATCGGAGGTAACTATGGCTAAATCTGCTAATTCTGCCGCTATTTTCCCCATTAACGGCCGTTTTGTCCGATCTCGATCGCCGCCGCAACCAAAAACACAAATCATCCGACCAGAAATAAAGGGACGTGTTGCTTTTAAAACATTCTCTAAACTGTCGGGAGTATGGGCATAATCGACAATGACGCTGATATCTTGGTCGGGAGCGATGCTAACCCGTTCCATCCGCCCCGGTACTCCTGAAAACTGGGGAATTTGACCGATTACTGTCTCTAAATCTACACCACATTCTAACACTGCCGCCACCGCCGCTAAGAGGTTAGCTAGATTATATTGACCCACCAGAGGAGAAGCAAAGGCTATTTCCCCTTGGGGAGTCACCATCACCCCTTCCACTCCCGTGGATTGATAGTGTAAATCTTTAGTATAAAAATCGGCACGAGCATCGCACACACTATAGGTTAAAACCTGTTGAGGAGAGAGGGAGGCCGCTAAACGTTGACCATAGGCATCATCAAGGTTAATAATCGCCTTACCTTGCAGATAATCGGGACTAAATAATTTAGCTTTAGCGGCAAAATAATCCTCCATATCGAGGTGATAATCGAGATGGTCCCGGGTGAGATTGGTAAACACCGTCACAGGAAAAGTACAACCCTGTACCCGTCCCTGGGCCAGTGCATGGGAACTAACTTCCATGACGGCGATTTCATTGCCGGCGCTCACCGCTTTAGCTAAACTGGCTTGTAACTCGTTAGCGAAAGGGGTGGTATGATTAGCGGTTTCTTGGAATCCTTGCCAACGGGTGTAAAGAGTCCCGAATAACGCGGTGGGAATCCCTGCTTGGCTGAGAAAATATTCAATTAAATGGGTGGTGGTGGTTTTGCCGTTGGTTCCCGTCACACCGATTAATTTTAGGGTAAGGGCCGGATAATGATAGAATTTAGCAGCGATCGCGGCAGTGGCAGTAACTAAATCTGCCACAACGATTACGCAAGCATCCTCCGGGGGGGGAAATTTAGCTGCGGCTGCTGGGGAGATAAGCGCCGCTAGGGCCCCGGTTTCCAGAGCGGAACGCCAAAATTCCCCCCCATCGACGCGAGTACCGGGTAAACCGATAAATAAATCTCCCGGTTGACAAGCATGGGAGTTGGTGGAAATTCCTGTAATCTCGGTAATAGAAGCGATAGGAGAAGAAATCGGGGAAACCGGGGTAATATTGGCTAAAAGTTCTTGTAGTTTCATAGTCAGGATTGAATCTAGGGATTGCTGCTTTTAGATTAGCCGATAATCAAAGAGGTTCCTAGGCCGAAGTGGGGGTGTGGGGAGATGGAAATTATAAATTATGAATTATGAATTATGAATTGGGGAGTGGAGAAGCTGTCTCATCACCCTATCACCCTATCACCCCAAAACCCTATCACCCCAAAACCCTATCTCCTACCTTTTGCCTATTGCCTTTTGCCTCCTGATATCTGCGATAAGCTAAAAAAACAAGGCTATAACTTGTCAACTATTGAAGATTTTCTGCTGACTATTTTCGGGATATTTATATGCAATTCGTCGATTTTCTGACTCTCATTCATCCTGTCCTAGCGATAGTGCTTGTTTTCCCTATTATCGGCCTCGTAGTTAACTTTGCTTGGCAAACCCGTCAACGTCGTCTAGAAACCGCTGCAGGAAATAAAAGTAAAATTCCGCCAGTGGTCGGGCCAGAACATCTACGCTTAGGCCGCTGGTTAACGGGTACAGTGGTAGGGGTGAACCTGTTAGCACTAGCTTACTCGGTCGTTTACGGTTTTAATGGTTTTGTCGATAAACAAAAAGACGGAAAATTAGACCCCTTTCAGGTCATTTTTGTGATTTTGATGTTTTTTGTCACCATTGCCTCTTTGGTCTGTCTCTACCGCGCTAGACAAGCTCTCTGGCGCGGAATTTTTGCCACCTTGACTGGCATCGGTTTAATTATTATCGGTTCTCAGGATGGGGTCTGGCGACTCTCGGCCCAATGGTACTGGTCCCACTACTATATCGGCATGGCCGCATCATTACTGATGATTTTCTCTCTGGCCATTGTTGAAGATATCTATAAAGACCGTTCCCATCGTTGGCGCATCGCCCATACAATTCTCAATTGTATCGCTCTGGCTCTCTTTCTGGGACAAGCCATGACCGGTTCGAGGGATTTGCTGGAAATTCCCCTCAGTTGGCAAAAACCGGCAATTTATCGCTGTGATTTCACCAATAAAACCTGTCCTGAACCGAAATCCTCAACCCCCCTCATCAACCCGATAAGTTAAACTTTTTTAGGGACTGGGAGAGGGAGAGGGTGAAGGAGTTGGGAAAGTGGGTACACACTTAGATGGCTCCGTGGGGGTATCACCATCGTCCGGTATGGGTTCCTCACACCAATTGGCAATCTTACCAAGTTGGGGCAAATACCTCGCCGCTTCATCTAAGTCACTGTCATCGGGTTTCAGGTTTGTGATTAATTCAGTCCATTCTACCCCTTGGGTTACAGCAACAGCATTGTTACCTGAGACACAGCCTGAATTTTTGCCCCAATTTTTACCCCAGGCAGCACCGACGAAAGCACCGTTACCGCTTTTACCGAGGGAATAGTCAGGAGCAAAGATAAACGCTTCTAGTCTTTGGTTTTGACCGACTCTTAGACAAATTTGCGGCGCGGTGGAAGCTAATTCATTATTGGCATAAATTTGTAGATTGCCCGGTTTACAAACCGTAGGTGGGATAACGCCGCTGCAGTCGTGTTCGATCGCACCATCAATATTACCTTTAACATAGAAAACTACCCGTTGCCCTGGAGTAATGGTAATCCTCTGGCTACTACCCAATTCGATCTTATCAACGATATACTCGTACACCTGTACGCTTTCACCGTTAATCGTGCGGGTAGAATAGGTATCAGTAATCGCGCCACCCTCATCTGTTCTGGGAAAAGTTTCAGAACTGTCAAGTATCACGTCTTGCTGCTCATCGCGAAGGTCGTTGGGAGGCTCTGGTAAATTGGGGAAAGGCACAATAGTGTTATCGATAAATTGTGCTTTGTAGGGGGGATTGAGTGCAGGGGTGGGCTGTTTAATATCATTCCTGTTAATATCACATTCTAGGTTCACCACATCCCCTTGAAAGTCAGCACTATCTTCGCCACTTACCATGGCTCCCTCGCTCACCCACAAAGCGGGAACCGTGGTACGAGTGAATGCGAGGGGACGGGAGGGAAAAATAGGGATAGTTACCACCACACGGTTACGCGAGGCGGCATTGTCGCCATCGATGTTATTTAGGTCTCCTGTTGGACTGAGGGAAAGTCCTTCGAGGGTGAGAACTCCCCAACCCAAACCGTCAGGGGGGGGATTGGTATCATCGAAATTGTATCCAACCACGCGATCCACGCGATAATAACGATTATTACCGAGATCAAACCATTGACCCCCGCTCAAACCTCTTAATTGATCGATTTTTGCGCTCAGGGTAGCAGCATCGTCAGGATTGCTACAGTAGGCAGCAGTGTATAATTTTTTTAAATGTTTTTGTAAATAGGTGGGATCAGTAACCACATCATATCTGGCGTTCTGCCAACAATCGCCAGAATCACAATTACTATCAACCGTTGCCATAACTCGAACGCTATTAAGTAAATCCTGCACCCGCGTTACCCCAGCTTCGGAACTTCTTAAAGCATCAGCCCGGGCTTTTTGGGCAATTACTTTCGATTGGTCCCCTTGGACGCGCATCATCATAGTCATTCCTGTCACCATCAGGATAAGTCCAATTAACAGGACAAGAGGCAAGGCAAACCCTTTTACCTTATTAGCCATCAGGTGAAGGTATAAACGATTGTTCATAAGCCAGTCCATCTAAGAATGGTTACTTCTATTATAATACTGTCAAGTTTTGGTCAAGTGACAACTGTGAGAATACAGGGATAGCACTGTGAGTACAATCACAGACAAAAGCCAGTTAATAGAATAGTCAGCCAGTAATTTTTCGATAAGTAGGTAGGCGTTAAAAATTATCAGACACTCCCCTTATCAAGGGGGATCGGCACCCCCCTTATCAAGGGGGGCAGGGGGGATCGAACCTAAAATCTATTTTTAATTTAATTATAACCAGCTACTTAATTATTTTCGACTTTTGACTTAACTAAACGGCTGTTTTTCGATTCAAAAATGCTCGCCAAATCAAGCCTATCCCCCGAAAAAAGCTGATAATTAACAACCCAAAAGATTGTAATTCTCCCGCCGTATTTTTCGGTTGCCAGCGCTGGGGACGACAGAATAAAAAAGTAATTAGTTTTCTCTGCTCTGATAGGGTAAGTGGCTGGAATTTAAGGGTTGCTTGCCAGATTTTGCCTCGTTTTTCTAGATTGACTAGATGAGCAGATAGGCGCAAATCTTCGCCTAAAATATCTAGGAGTAACTTTTCTGAGTAGATGGGTTCCCCTAGGTTAATTTCTGCTCCTATTTCCGAAAGTTTTTTTAGATTGCCCTGTATAATTATATCCGATTCTGTGATCAAGTTAACAGGAGATTCCAGCACTTGATATTGAGTTTCTAGGGTGAGGGGAGCTTCCAATAAAGCCACCAGAGCAGTCATGATAATAACCACGTTATATACAGCCAAAATTAAACCAAAATTTAGGGGACTTTCTTGATGATTATGATGGTGTAAATTAAAGAAAATACTAATTAAGGTAATGGTGAGAAAAAACAGCAATGGGTAGGATAAGTGCCAATTATATTGATAATTTTGGCGAGCAATTCCCTTCGGTGTCACCTGAAATCCTTTGTCAAAGGGTTTCCAAAGAATATGGAGAACTGTTAGGGCTGTAGGTACACAAATAATCATCGATAGTACCTCAGAAAAAATAATCGAGCGCGAGCGACAATTTAACCAGTGATAAGTGGCTAACTGCAGCATCATGTAGGGTAAAAAGATATATATTGTCTCATCAATGGTAATGTTCAAAGGTACTATATAACCAAAGGTATAAAGGAGAGGAATCAGCAGAGAAAATAAACGAGCTAAGGGAGAAAACCAAAATAATATTCCTTCTAAGTGTGCCAATCTTTGGGGTAGGGTTAGTCCCGCAATTTTTAGGGGATTAGCTTTGATAAAAAAGGCCTGTAACGTTCCCCTTGCCCAGCGCAATCTTTGCCGTAAATAAGCTGATAAACTTTCAGCAGATAAACCAGCACTGAGTTTTTCATTTAAGTAAATAACTTCATAACCTTTGGCAGAGATAGCAATCCCAGTAAAATAGTCTTCACTAATAGATTCTATATTAAAATATCCCACTTCCTCTAAGGCTTTTCTTCTGACAATAAAAGAAGTGCCAGCACAAACAGGACTACCCACACCATCTTTAGCTGGTTGGATATGACGATAAAATAATTCTTCGTCGGGAGTAACGATATTTTCTAAACCTAAGTTATGGGCAATAGGATCGGCATTATAAAAGCTTTGCGGTGTTTGCACTAGGGCAATTTTGGGGTTTTGAAACCAGCCAACAGTTCTTTCTAGAAAGTTCTGACAAGGAATAAAATCTGCATCAAAAACCACCACTAATTCCCCTTGGGTTTGTCTGAGAGCATGGTTTAAATTACCTGCTTTAGCATTTTTTATATCCTCACGAGTCAGATAATGACAATTTAATTTTTCTGCTAATTCATAAATTTCTGATCTCTGGGTATCATCGAGAATATAAATATTTTTATGAGGATAATTAAGGGCTTGACAACCGATAATAGTTCTTTTTAAGATAAAGGCTGGCTCATTATAGGTGGGAATCAGAATATCTACCGTGGGCAAATACTGTTTATTGATCACTGCTTGGCTATAAAAATCAGCTTCTTTGCGTCTATCTTTCGTGGTTAAGACTAAAACTAACTGAATTATGCTACTACTTAAAACTATCATCTCAATGCCTAAAAGCAGTAAACTAAAAAAGCCATTGAGAGGAGTAGAAAGATTTAAGGTTTCCAGAATCCTCCAGATTAGATAGCGCAGGGTGATAGCGAGAGTGATAGAAATAATGACTAATCTTGACCAAACTTGCGGATGCGGAGACAAGAACATGATTAACTGCGTAAAAATTAGCAGAATAACCGTGGGTAATAATAATTGATAGCTATGAGCAACCGTGGGAACTTTAATCCAAGCAAGGGGGTTAAAAAAATCTTCTACTAAACCAAGGAGTAATCGATAAATATTGTCTTCCGGCCAACATAATGATAAACTGACCATCATTAACCCGCCGATCACTGCTAACATAATTAAGATAACTGATATTATCGCTAAAATCGACTTGAATAGGGAGGAATACACTGGTTTTTGAGGGAATGGAAAAATCGATTCTTGGTTAGACATGAATCCCCTTATGAGTAAATAAATCTAACTACATTTTACAATTCTTAACAAAAACCTGTGCATTTTTGGCAATGACAGGAGCGCTCTCCACCAAAATGCTAAATTTTGTATCAAACCCAAGATGAAACTAGCCAGAAAAAGTCTGGAAATAGTATAATTCGGTTAACCGTGAGGAAAAATTAGTCTATGATAGCCGTCAAAATCGCCATTGTTAGCGCTCTCGTTTTAGTTGTGGTCAAATTCGTCGCTTCTGTTCTAGGCAAAGGCAATATACCCCTACTTAATCAGGCTGTCACTGTGATTTTAAGCCTTTTTATCGGTTTTGAGTTGATTCAACTAGGACAAGCGGTGATTGAAAAGATTAATTAAGGTTTGTTGAATAAATCTAAAAACCTTGTTGGGCAAAACTTTTAGACTTTTTTTCCCTCAAAAAGTGCCAACCATTGGAGTGATCGGGGGTAGAATTCAGGTACTTTTCCCTGAAAATTAGGTAATTGACCCCGGCTCGACTGAGATCGCCGAACGTCCTCAAAATCGGTAAAACCCTACACCCTACACCCTACACCCCACACCCTACCCCCACGAAAAACTTTTTGCTGCAAACCCTAATTAAGGGCTAAACGGGCCAGATAGAAGCTAGTAATAGTTTTAGCATCGATCGATTCTCCTCTGGCGATCGCTGATTCCATTTCCTCAAAACTCATAAAAACCACTTCTATATCTTCATCGGCATCTTGAGCGGGGGGCAAGCTTAATTTTTCCAGATCTTGCGCCAGAAAAGCATAGATATATTCATCGGAATAACCCGGTGCCAGGGCAAATTTACCCAAAGATTGCCAATTATGCGCCCGATAGCCCGCTTCCTCTTCTAATTCTCGTTTTACCGTCGTAGCAGGGTCTTCTCCTTCATCAATCGTTCCAGCGGGAAATTCCAAAATTCGAGCTTGCAAACTAAATCGATACTGACGTACTAAAACCAATTGACCTTCCTTGGTGATTGGAACTGCTAAAGCACCCCCCGGATGACGCACACATTCCCATTCTCCCTCGACACCGTTAGGTAAACGCAGTTTCGAGACTTCAAATTGAAAGACCCGACCTTGATAAAAAAGACGTTGTTGGAGCAATTGAGGCGATTCAGACATAGAAAATTTTCAACTAGGACTTTCAGAATTAATATCAACAAATGTCACCTTTGTCACCGGTGTTTCAGGTTATAATGGGAAATGCTGTCTTTACAGGTTAAATCTTTTTCGAGAAACCCCATGGCAAAAAAATCGATGGTAGAACGCGAGAAAAAACGCGCTCGTCTCAGACAAAAATACGAAGCTAAAAGAGCGGAACTAAAAGAACAATTCCGCACCGCCGAAGATTTTGAAGAAAAACTGGCAATTCACCAAAAATTACAAGAATTACCCCGCAATAGCGCCCCCAGTCGTCACCGCAACCGTTGTTTAACGACCGGCAGACCGAGAGGATACTATCGCGATTTTGGTTTATCCCGCAACGTTTTACGCGAATGGGCCCACCAAGGTCTTTTACCCGGTGTGGTCAAGTCTAGCTGGTAGTCAGAAACAATATCTAGGGAAAATACCGGGATAGAGGCGTTTTTTTTACGTCTCTATTGCTGTTTTTAGTCAATTTTAGCGATAAAAAAACTCTCGATCGAGCGATCGAGAGTTAACCATGAACAAAAAATTCACCTAGACTACAGTAGCAGCCTTACGGGCAGCGGCGGCCTCGTCGGGATGAATACCGAGACGGGTGAGATTGAGACGACCTTTACTATCGATCTCGCGTACCTTAACTAACACCTCATCCCCCACGGCCACTTCATCTTCGACCTTACCGACGCGTCCCTCGGCCAATTGGGAAATATGGATCATTCCCTCTTTCCCCGGCAAAACTTCCACAAAAGCGCCGATTTGGATAATGCGAGTCACGCGACCGAGATAGACCTCACCCTCATTGAGTTTGCGGGTCATATTGTAGATCAGTCGTTTAGCTTTTTCGGCCTGTTCCCCATCGGTAGAGGAAATAGTCACAGTCCCATCGTCATCGATATCGATTTTTGTGCCGGTCTGTTCAGTAATCCCTTTAACCGTCTTACCACCTGGCCCAATGACTAACCCGATCAGATCCGGATCGATCTTGATCGTCAATAACCGGGGTGCGTGGGGAGATAATTCCGTGCGCGGTTTTTCTAGGGTCGCTAACATCTTCTCGAGGATATGTTTGCGGGCCGGTAAAGCTTGTTCGATCGCCTTGGCCACCACTTCCATGGTTAAACCGGGGATTTTCATATCCATCTGGAGAGCGGTGATGCCAGAATCAGTACCAGCCACCTTAAAGTCCATATCTCCCAGAAAATCCTCTATACCCTGGATATCGGTTAAAATCCGCACTTCTTCCCCTTCTTTAATTAAACCCATGGCCGCACCGCTAACGGGTTTTTTCAGGGGAACACCGGCATCCATCAGCGCTAGGGTAGAACCGCACACGGAACCCATGGAGGTGGAACCATTAGAAGAGAGGACTTCCGACACCACCCGCAGCACATAGGGAAATTCCTCCTGGGGGGGAAGGACAGGCACGATCGCCCTTTCCGCTAAAGCACCGTGACCGATTTCTCGACGGCCGGGAGAACGCATCGGACGGGTTTCACCGACGGAAAAGGGTGGGAAATTATAGTGATGAAGATAGCGTTTTTCATCTTCGGGATGGAGATCGTCCCCCAAATCCTGAGCATCCCCGGGGGTACCTAGGGTGGCGATCGAAAGCACCTGGGTTAAACCGCGATTAAACAAACCGCTGCCGTGAACCCGACGGGGTAAAACTCCCACCAGGCAAGAAATCGGCCGTACTTCGTCCAGTTTGCGACCATCAACCCGCACCCCATCCTCGATAATTTGGGCACGCATCAGTTTTTTGGTCAGATCCTTGAAGAGATTACCGATTAACTTCGGCTCTTCCAGGGTTGGAGCTTTTAAGGGATCTTCATCGGGGAGAGCGGTTATAGTTTCCTTGATCCGATTTTCGATCGCCTCTAATTTCTCATCCCGTTCGGTTTTGCTGAGGGTAAACTGACAGAGAATCTGTTTAATTTCCTCTTTAGCTTGTTCTTTCAGGAAATTCTGCACGGTTTCGTTTACTACCGGCGCTTCTCGGGTGACGAGGGGAATACCCAACTGATCGATCAATTCCCGTTGAGCGGTGATCAGGTCGCGGACCGCTTCATAACCAAAATCGATCGCCTCAATAATATCCCGTTCCGGTAACTGATTGGCTCCCGCTTCGATCATCACCACCCCTTCAGGACTACCGGCCACCACTAGATCCAATTCTCCGTTATGGATTTCCTTGTAGGTGGGATTGATGATAAATTCATCCCCCAGTAATCCGACGCGCACCGCTGCCATCGGTCCTTGGAAGGGAATTCCTGCCAACAAAACCGCCACGGAGGCTCCGGTAACGGCCAAAACATCCGGGGGGACCTCCTCATCCATCGAGAGGGTTGTAGCGACCACCTGAATATCATCCCGCATCCAACTGGGAAATAGGGGCCGCAGGGGGCGATCGATCAAACGACCGGTCAGAATTGCTTTTTCCGGGGGACGACCTTCACGACGCAAAAATCCTCCCGGGATGCGCCCGGCGGCGTATAATCTTTCTTCGTAATCAACGGTTAAGGGCAGGAAATCTACTCCTTCTCTGGCTTTGGCGGTGGTTGCTGTCACTAAAACTGCCGTTTCTCCCGATTGGATCAGAACACTACCGCCAGCTTGGGGGGCTAAAAGCCCTATTTTTAGTCGAATATCCCTGCCATCAAAGGATATTGACTTGTCAAACTCTTCCATGTAAAGTTATATTCCTTTCTTTCACTTTTCTCTGTGCTGTGGCAATCCTAGCATTTTTTGTCCCCCTTTCCGACAGGTTTAGTATTCAGTGATCAGTTATCAGCTTTTTTCTCCCTGCTCCCATCTCCCATCTCCCCACTTCCCCAAT
>NZ_JADEVX010000161.1:0-9569 GCF_015207925.1 Microcystis sp. LEGE 00066
ATACTTAATTTGTCCAGCCAACTGTTTTTTTGGGTGATCGCCTCTCCTCAAAAATAGTTACTTTGTACTATATGCCCATGCCAAAATCGGGGTTAATGCTCTATTTATTTCAAAATGAGAATTGCTGATACTTTAACCAGTGACTGGAAAGAGATACCTAATAGTGGTGCGGTCATTGGTGCTATCGTTATGCCAGATGGCAAAATAGTCGGCGTTGGAACCAATAAAAGCCTCTACACCCGAGATAGCTTGATCAGTGACTGGAAGGAAGTACCTAATAGCGGTGCGGTTATTAGTGTCACCGTCATGCCGGATGGGGAGTTAGTTGAAGTTGGGGCGAATAATCGCCTCTATAGCCGAGATAGCTTGACCAGTGACTGGAAGGAGATCCCGAATAGTGGTTCAGTTATAGCAGTGACTTGTTCAGTTCCACCCAAATTTACAACCCCTGAACCAGTTCCTAGCGACAATACGGATCAAGTATCTAAACCGATAAAATTAGGTCTGACAGGTGGTTCAATCTCAGACACAGATTTTCAAATTCTTCCTAAAGATACTGCTCCACAATCACAATTGAAAAAGGTATTTGTGAATGCAGGTTGAGCAATTGACGCACTTCAGGTTGAATACGAAAATCCCGCTTCTATTCCGGGAGAAACCTATCTTTCAGACCTAGTTGGTGGTCGCGGCGGTACAAAAGGAGAATTTTCCATACCAGCAGGGGATTATCTCACGAAAATAAGCGGCATTTGGGGAATGTCAGTACCAGGACGTCCCAAGCAAGAAATTGTCACCATCCAATTTGAAACCAAAAAGGGAGTTAAATCACCCGTTTTTGGGGGAAAGCATGGAAAACAAGAAGTTGACCCTTTCGTCTTAGAAGCGCCAGAAGGTCAGGAGATTATCGGGCTCTTCGGTTTGTCTTATGCAAGGGACGGGATGATAGGAGATGAAACCCTTATAGAGAAAGACATTGCTGCGATATTTGTCATTTGTTTTCGATCTAGAGCGAGCTAATCAATTAAGTTTCTTGCCAGATAAGGATTTAGTCGATTTATGCCACCCGATCGAACTATACCAAGTAACGAAGAACCGATTATCGGCTTCTTTGGCTCTTATGGGGGAGGGCAAAATTTGTTAGTACGTTTGGGGATTTATTGCCAAACTGTTACAACTTTGGCAAAACTGGAACCATCTAATCCTCAAACTCCATCAAACAATGAAGAAGTTACTCCCAAGGAACAATCATCTAGTATCAAACCCGAAACATTGACCCCATCGGAACCATCTAATCCTCAAACTCCATCAAACAATGAAGAAGTTACTCCCAAGGAACAATCATCTAGTATCAAACCCGAAATATTGACCCCATCGGAACCATCTAATCCTCAAACCTCAGAATCAACTCAAGATAAGAATATGTCTGAACCATTATCTAAGCCTGACACCACTGAGCCGACTAAACCCTCTAATACAACCAAGAAAAAACGTTTGGTTGTTTGTTGTGATGGTACTTGGAATGAATTAGCAACTTCCTATCCTACAAATGTCGTCAAATTTGCCCGCTTAGTTAAATACACCGCCGATGATCAAACCCTACAAATGGTTCATTATATATCAGGATGTGGCACAGAAGAAGACGCTGATTTAATCGAGCGTTTAGGCGGGGGTGCTTTCGGCTGGGGAATTGACAGAATTATTCAAGATGCCTATCGCTTTTTATGTATGAATTATGACGTAGAAGCTGAAGACGAAATTTACCTAGTTGGCTTTAGTCGCGGAGCCTATACAGTTCGTTGTTTAGCAGGTATGATCTATAACAGTGGTTTATTGAGCCGTTCCAAAATCCGCGAATTGCCTAAAGCTTATGAGCTTTATCGAAATTCTAAAATTAAGCCAAATGATCCAGAAGCTCAAAAATTCCGGGAAGATAACTCCAAAAAGATAGATAGCGAAAAAGATTATTTACAAGGTCGTGTACCGATCAAAATGTTAGGGTGCTGGGATACGGTGGGAGCATTAGGTGTTCCTGATCTAACGCCTTGGCTACCCTTGGCTAAACTCTGGAATCGGAAGTATGAATTTTTCGATGCTAGACTAAGTCCGATTGTGGAAAATGCCTTTCATGCAGTTGCCATTGATGAGAAACGCAGAGGTTTTCCCTCGTCCGCCATGGAGAGAAGTGACAAAAATCCTGAACAAGTAGTCAAAGAAGTTTTCTTTGCTGGTGAACATGGCTGTATTGGTGGAGGAACTAAAGAATATCGGGGGCTATCGGACTATACTTTACAATGGATAATCCACGAGGCTAAAAAGTTGGGATTGGAGTTTGATTCAACTGAAAATTATAGTGAGGAATTCCAGATTAAACCAGAGCCAACGACTAAATTTGATAATAGCGTGACTGGTGTGTATGCCTTAGCTGGTGAAGGATGGCGACCGATAGAATCTTTAAAAGTTGCCGTTCATTACAGTGTGGTCGAACGACTTAAGGCTGATCCCAATTATCGTCCTCAAAATCTAACTCCTCTGCTTAATAAGTTGCTGCCCTAATTTAGACATTTTCAAATTTGGCAACGCCCAAGTTTTGATGTACACCTCATACCATTTTTCTTTATTCGCGTCACAACGAATGCAGGCTTGGCAAGCATTCGAGCCTGGATGTCTGTCATGGATTTAGAAATTTGGTATCACATTGACGCAAAACAAGGCTCTGGTATTAAACCTCTTGGGTGGTGATTCGGTATTAGTGATGGCGGCTTAATTCTTTGCTTTGCTGTGCATTGTAGTCATGGATAAAATACCAAAGGGTTCCCCAACGTGATTCTCCATTTTTTTAGAGAAAGATAGACTCTCTCTCACCAGCCGAGAAATCCTTTGTCGAAAGGTATTATTTAATCTTTCAATAGGATTAGTTTGATCAGTTTCTTTACCTACTGCCCGATGACGTTTACTAGGAATTACTGTCTTATAGGACTCCCAAAAGTCTGTGTAAGCAACCGCGCATTGTCGGTAAACACCGGGTAAACTGGCCCAAAGTTTTTTTGCTGATTGACGACTCCTATCTCCGCGCATAGCAGCCAATAATTTCCCTTGTCTTTCTATCAATTAACCGCCAAATATAAACCTTTATCGTCTTAGAAAAAACAAAAGACCACATCTCATCACATTCTATAACCAATTTACCTTTTAGTTTGTCCGAAACCTTTATTTGACGCGGACAGCCGCCAGTTTATTGTTGACATAATTTTGTAACCATGACCAACTTACCCCTGTTACTCTAGCAATTACTCGTAAGGAAATTCCTTCGAGCAAGAGTTTATCAATTAATTGTTTGGTTTCGTCAGAGACGGTTTTATTAGTGGGATTGATCACAAACTGACGACCACATTCTTTACATTGACGTTTGGGTTTTTCATTATGAATAGAACCATTCTTAATCCTATGGTGAGAACCACAATTAGGACAGGGGAATAGAGGTGAACTAGGGGGAGGATTTTGTTCGGTGCTAGACTGATATTTCAGTAAGCCAGACAGAAGCCAGAAAAAGATATTTATCAGAAAAGTCATGATCAAGCTAGAGGTTTAAAGACTGATCGGGTTCCAATTATTTTTATTCATAAATATTGGTTCTTCGGTTTGTCTTATGCAATAGACGGGAGTTATAAGGGATGGAACCCTTATAGAGAAAGACATTGGGCGATTTTTGTCAATTGTTTTTTATCTAAAGCGAACTAATCAATTAAATCCCTTACCAGATAAAGATTTTGTTGATTTATGCCCCCCTATCGAACCATAACAAGTAACGAAGAGCCTAAATATTTTACACAATTCATACCAGGTAAGCAAGAGGGCTACGCCACTACTACCAAATCATTACCTGATGTTAGAGGTTTGAGAGTATTTTCCTTCGATTTACCAGTCGGTAGCGTTGTTTATGCAGATAAAGCTGACAACGACTATGAGACTGAAGACTTGTTGCTTGAAGCGGAACATATCCAACTCTCGGCTATGCGTAAGCACAATTCTAAGTACCTATTAATTTTGCTGAGGTACTTAACTTTTTCTGGCAATTTATCCTGTAATTAAAACAGACAAAAGAGAGAAATAAATTCTCTCTTCTGCTCGTGAAAATTATGCCAATTTTTAGATAAACGAGGGGAATTTATTCTATTTGTAATTGGCTCTCGTGTCTTTAACCGCCGCCCAAAAAAATAGGGCTGTTAGTGGCACACTTGCCGCTAGAATTAGGCCAGTGGTGGTATTGCCTAAATCCGGTTCTCCTGAACTAATTTCAAAGACACAACCCACACCAGCGATCGCTGCAATACAGGATAATAACAATAAAACGCCGCTTTTCGGGGTCATTTTCACTCCTCACCTAAATTAACTAATGCCTTTATTTTGTCACTTTCTCGACCGGTTTCACCGCTTGCACGGAAAAACCGTGTTTTTTTAATTCTTCATTGAGTGCCAAATCGTTATCGACTCTGTCCACGAACATGACACCATTAAGATGATCCATTTCGTGTTGAATTACCCGCGCTAGTAAACCGTTAGCTTGCAGTTTTCGCGGTTTCCCCTGTTCATCTTTATAACTCACTTCGATCGCTTGGGGACGGATGACATCTAAAAACACATCGGGAATACTCAAACAACCCTCTTCCGCTTTGCACAATTCCCGACTATAACCGATAATTTGGGGATTAATCAGAATTAGGGGCGGATTTTCGGGTTTATCGTGTTCACAATCGATGACAATCAATTGTTTATTGACTGCCACTTGCGGAGCCGCTAAACCGATACCATTGGAACTATACATAGTTTGCAGCATTTCTCTGGCTAATTGGCGGATGCTGTCATCGACTTTAGCAATCCGCTTGGCCGGTTGACGCAGGACTCGATCGCCGAGATAATGCAGTTCTAAAGGGGGTTTTTCTAATTTGCGTTTTTCTACGGTAATAGTGGCGCTCATAAACTTAATTATCGATGGGATGCACAATTTTGATTTTAGTCACTGGCTCTGGGGCATTTCTCAGGAAAAGGGAGAAAAAAACCCAGACCCTTCATAAAATTTTACACTGATCACAGACAGTTCGTCTATATCAGGAGGTGGGAAGTGGGAAACTTTTTCAGTAAGCAGTAATCAGTAATCAGTGGGGGAGAGGGAAGAAGGGAGAAAAAAGCTGATTGTAACCTGCTACTTATTAGTAATTGGTATTCCTAACCATTGACTTAATTCCGCCGCTAACCATTCAATTTCGGGTTGACTCAGATAGGCTTTTGTCTTATTACTAATAGTATATTCTTTAGTCCCCGCCCAAATAGTTAAAGCCATCGGTACATAAACTCGATCACCATCGCCATCTTTGGTATGATAACCATCAGCTTTCACCAGTTTATTAATATGTTCCCGTGCCATTTTCTTTTTACCCGGAAGTGTCAAACCCCAAATTCGCTGAATGGCAACAATTTCTTGACTATTAATAGTAATAATTTCCTCCCCTTTGAGACAATAAATAATCTGGTAAAGCATTCCTAAACCCACAAACCAAAAAGGCAAGGAAAAGAGCAGAAAAAACCAACTTATCCACAGAGTAATAGAAATGGCTCCTCCTGTCCATACTAATAAAAAAGCGTTCCAAGCGATGGCAAAGGTTCCAAGATAAATTAATTTAGGGGTAAAACCTTCGGGGGGTAAAAATATTTTAATTTTCTCCTCGTTTTTTTGCAATTGTACCCGACTCCCGGAGGGTTTTTCAAGGTTTGAGGAAGTTAATTGCATTTCGTGGAGAGTATTTAAAGCTTGATTTGCTGCTTGTGCTGAAACAAACCTCTTCTCCAGACTAGGTTCAATTAACTGCCCTAACCAATGAACAAAAGCAGGGCTTAAATTGGCTAAATTATTTAATTGAATTTTGCCATCTTTTTGGGGTAAATCGGCGGGATGAATGCCCGTAGCTAGATAGATTAAAGTCGCTCCTAAACTGTATAAATCAGAAGCGGCAACGGTGCGACCACCGAATTGTTCGGGGGGCATATAACCGTAGGTTCCGACGATAGTTAAAGTGGCCTGTTCCTGTTGGGCAACAGTCTGGACAGAACCAAAATCAATTAAATAAACATTGCCGATACTATGACCAGTTCGATCTTTTAGTAAAATATTACTAGGTTTCAAATCCCGGTGGATAATTGGCGGGTTAAGTCCATGGAGATAAATTAAAATACCTAGGATAGATTTAGCTAATTCTTGCAGGTCTGATTCACTAAATTTGCGACCATTTTCTATCTGTTCCTTGAGAGATTTAGCCTCGATATAACTCTGAACAAGGGCAAAACCTTGATAGGTATCGGTGCGAACTTCAAAATAGTCGATATATTCAGGAATCGAGCGACAATCTAGATGTTTAAGAGTTTCGGCCTCCCGTTCAAAGAGTTTTAAATCTGTCCATTCAAAATCGGGACTGAAGATTAATAATTTGACGACAACAGTAGTACCCGTTTTTAGATCTTGGGCGAGAAAAGTGCGTCTTCCGGTTTGTTTACCTAACTGACTTTGAATTTGGTATCGATCGCCTAAAATTTGCCCTGGCAGCATACAATGTATTTCTAGGATAATCCTAATTATAGGTTAATCGAGAAATTTCTCAACTGCAAGCTAAGAAAACGGAAGTTTGACCGAATCATCAAAACTTCAGCATCTCCCAGAATAAATGCGGCGAAATTCAATTGTATCACCCGTTTTTCGCTAATCTCTGGACTGAGGGAGGTATTTTTTCAGGTAAAAGAGAAAATAGGCATCAAAAAAAAATTGACCTCTCTCGGTCTAGGGAGTTTTAGTACAAATGTTCAGAATAGCAACTGCGGCGCTGCCATGTAGTCTGAAGGCGTAATTTAGACAGTCAACAGCTTAGGGGACAAGGGAGCAATCAGTTTAATTCCCATCGAGGTGGAGTTTCCTGATATAGTTTTAAAAGCAGTCGGTTCAAGACAAAAAGACATGGTTACTAGGGGCGAACGAGGAGTAGAAGTGAGGAAAAACGAGAACTTTTCTCTGGCTTCCTATCTGGAGGAAAAGCGGTTAATTGTCGAGTCAGCTTTAGATAGCTCTTTAGTTATCGGCAATCCCGCCAAAATCTACGAGGCGATGCGCTATTCTCTCCTCGCCGGTGGCAAACGTCTGCGGCCGATTTTATGTCTGGCTACCTGTGAATTGATGGGGGGTTCCCTAGAGATGGCTTTACCCACCGCTTGCGCCCTAGAAATGATTCACACTATGTCATTAATTCATGACGATTTACCCGCCATGGATAACGATGATTACCGACGCGGGAAATTAACCAATCATAAGGTTTTTGGCGAAGATATCGCTATTTTAGCGGGGGATGGTCTCCTAGCCTACGCTTTCGAGTATGTGGCTACCCAGACTCTTAATGTACCTCCCCTACAGATTTTAGAGGTAATTGCCCGTTTAGGTCGCACTGTCGGGGCAGCGGGTTTGGTGGGAGGTCAGGTTTTAGACTTGGAATCCGAAGGAAAACCGGATATTTCGGCAGAAACTCTCGGTTTTATCCATACTCAGAAAACGGGGGCTCTGTTGGAGACTTCTGTGGTGTCGGGGGCAGTTTTAGCGGGGGCAAAAGGGGAAGATATAGCTAAATTAGCCCGTTATGCCCAAAATATTGGCTTGGCTTTCCAAATTATAGATGATGTTCTCGATATCACGGCGACAAAGGAGGAATTGGGTAAAACCGCCGGTAAGGATCTACAGGCACAAAAAGCCACCTATCCCAGTCTCTGGGGGATAGAAGGGTCCCGACAGCAAGCTCAACATTTAATAGATAGTGCCATCAATGAATTGAGTAGCTACGATGAGGCTGCTGAACCTTTACGGGCCATCGCCGAGTATATTGTTAATCGTAAAAATTAAATTAAACGAATGAGATTATGCAGGACTTCGAGCAGGTGTTACACAATCAAATACTGCTAGTCTCTCTTTTAGCTTGTTTCACTGCCCAGGGACTAAAAGCGCTGATTGAGTTAATCCGCGATGGTAAGGTGAGTCTGCGCTATCTAGTCTCGTCGGGGGGAATGCCTAGCGCTCACTCGGCACTGGTGGGGGCCTTGGCTACTGGGGTAGGATTACAGATGGGTTGGTCTAGTGCCGAATTTGCCAT
The DNA here is from genome assembly GCF_015207925.1 of Microcystis sp. LEGE 00066. Classification (NCBI taxonomy): domain Bacteria; kingdom Bacillati; phylum Cyanobacteriota; class Cyanophyceae; order Chroococcales; family Microcystaceae; genus Microcystis; species Microcystis sp. LEGE 00066. The sequence goes on from NZ_JADEVX010000161.1 coordinate 8,178, forward strand.
CGCCGCGCTTTTTGCGGTTATTGTTATGTATGATGCGGCCGGAGTGCGTCAGGCAGCAGGAAAACAGGCCCGGATTCTCAATCAAATTATTGATGAAATGTTCCAGGAGGGCAAGGAATTTAACGAGGAACGTTTAAAGGAATTAATTGGTCATACTCCTTTTCAGGTGCTGGTCGGTTTAAGTCTGGGTATCGGTATCGCCATGGTGCTGCTCTGTCATTAATTGAGGTGTTTTCTGAGGTTTAGATAAACTAGATCTAATAACGGAAAATCCGGGGTAATCACTCATGTTACAATCCCTAAAAATTGAAGGCTTTCGCGGTTTTCACAATTTTGAGATGGCCAATCTTGGTCGAATTAATCTCTTAGTAGGTAAAAATAATAGCGGTAAAACTTCTATTTTAGAAGCGATTCTTATTTATGTTTCTAAATTTGATATAAGAAAAATACAAAAAATTCTTAATCATCGGGGTGAGTATTCTCATAGAGAAATAGATGCGGCTAATCTTCTCGGTGCGAAAGTGCTATCTTATCAGATAAAAAATTTATTCTATAAATACTTACTAAAGGATAATCAAAAAATAGTGATTTATGAGCCAGATAAACCAGCCAATCGGGTGATTTTAATTATTCAATCTACATCTAAAGGATTACTCTCTAAAGTCAATAAAAATAATTTACAATCCATAGGTAGTTTTTGCTTAGTGGTTGAATTTGAGCATCAGCAAAAAGTCTATTCTTTATCACCTGAAGAAGAAATTTTACAGATAAATTTAACCGATAACAAACCGTCTCACGATTTTAAAAAACTAGAATTATTTTGGATTCCTCCTCAATCTATAGCAGTTAATACAAACAGATATTTTTTCAGTCAAAGTCTGCTTAACTCTACGGATAACCTAGTTATCGAAGCTTTAAAAATCATTGAACCTAAAATAGAAAAAATTGCGACTACCGAAGAATTTCAACCTCCAGTATTTAGTAGTACATCGGGAGGACGTGGGGGATTTATGGTTAAACTTAAAGGAACAGAAGAACCAGTTCCGATTGGCAGTTTAGGAGATGGATTTTGGCGGATGTTGGGATTAATTTGAGCGATGGTTAACCTTGAAAATGGAATTTTATGGCTCTTCGTTACTCTTTATGCTAAATCAACAGACAAGATGCCAAGATAACATACTTCTAACCCAAAAATTCCGAAAGTTTCTAAAGCCATAGCCTCTTCTTTTTATTAGTTTAAGTTTATTGTTGATTCCCTCGACCACCCCATTCGTTGTCCTTCGCTCGAAATAACTAATTATTTCTCCAAACCAGTTTCGGATTGTTTGACAACTCTTAGTAAAAACACTGGAGGATTTTGCCAACCATTCCGAGATGGATAGCATTCCCTCT
>NZ_JADEVX010000162.1:0-9563 GCF_015207925.1 Microcystis sp. LEGE 00066
GTTGGGGAGTGGGGAGTGGGGAGAATAAATAAAAATAATCTCCTGACTCCTGACTCCTGACGGCTAAAAAACTGATCACTGATTCTAGCGATCGATCTCACCTTCGTAGGGTTGGACTCCGATCGAGGGATAATTATCGTGGTTAGGGCTGAAAACTTCTAAGACTGCATGAGCTAACTTTTGGAAAAAGTCGGGACTCTCGTGCAAGGATTTAAGTGCCGCTTCTAATTCCGGACGGGAGAAATCGAAGCCTTGGGAGCGAGCTATCTCTAGTAATTGCTGAGGATCTTGGGTTGAACGCATTTTTTGACCCAATTCTTCGTTTTTAGCGGCTAAGGCGAAAAAGTCGAACACTTGATTTTTAGACATATAAATACTTTTCCTTTGATGATTAAAGGTGTGGCCTCGGCGGCGTGGAGGTTAAACTGCCTAGTGTGGTTTATTTTTATCCTACCAGTCAGGAGATATCCTCAAAGCAAAAGTTTCGTTTTTATTTGCTTGTATGGCTGAGTATGCTTTAGGTCTAATTCTGAGGAGTGGGAAGTGGGAAGATGAAAGAGGTTTCTTTCCCCACACCCCACACCCTACACTCTCTTTCAAGTCAGAGAATAAATAGCCTAAAATAGAAAGCTACACTCTTGTTTCTGTAGCCAGCATCATGAATAAGTCCCCACGTCGTTACCATATCACCACCTTTGGTTGTCAGATGAATAAAGCTGACTCCGAACGCATGGCGGGTATTTTAGAAGATTTGGGGTTTCAATGGTCTGAGGATGCCAACGAAGCCGATTTAATCCTCTACAATACCTGTACAATTCGCGATAATGCCGAACAGAAGGTATATTCCTATCTCGGCAGACAGGCTAAACGCAAACAAACTCAACCTGATCTTACTTTAGTTGTCGCTGGCTGCGTGGCCCAACAGGAAGGGGAACAATTATTAAGACGGGTTCCCGAAGTGGATTTAATTATCGGTCCCCAACACGCAAACCGATTGGGAGACTTATTACAACAGGTTTTTGACGGTTCCCAGGTGGTGGCCACTGAACCCATCCACATCATGGAAGATATCACCAAACCGCGCCGGGATAGTAATATTACCGCTTGGGTGAACGTCATCTATGGTTGTAATGAACGCTGTACCTATTGTGTGGTTCCGGGGGTGCGCGGGGTGGAACAATCTCGCACTCCTGCGGCAATTCGAGCAGAAATGGAACAATTAGGACAACAGGGTTATCAAGAAATCACCCTTTTAGGTCAAAATATCGATGCCTACGGACGGGATTTACCCGGAGTGACGGCAAGCGGCCGACATTTGCACAATTTCACCGATTTACTCTACTACATTCACGATGTGGCCGGCATTGAACGTCTCCGTTTTGCCACCAGTCACCCCCGCTATTTTACCGAACGTTTGATTAAAGCTTGTCAGGAATTACCTAAAGTTTGTGAACATTTTCATATCCCTTTTCAATCGGGGGATAATGATATCCTCAAGGCCATGAAACGGGGCTATACTCAGGAAAAATACCGACAAATTATTGCTAATATTCGCGATTTAATGCCGGATGCTGCCATCAGTGCCGATGCGATTGTCGGATTCCCCGGAGAAACAGAGGCACAGTTCGAGAATACTTTAAAATTAGTCGATGAGATTGGTTTTGATCAATTAAATACGGCGGCCTATTCTCCCCGTCCAGGCACTCCGGCTGCTATTTGGGATAATCAATTAAGTGAGCAGGTAAAAAGCGATCGCCTACAAAGATTAAATCATTTAGTGGCGACAAAAGCTGCTGAACGTTCCCAAAGATATTTAGGTAGAATTGAGGAAATTTTAGTGGAAGACGTTAATCCTAAAGATGCTAGTCAAGTTATGGGAAGAACTAGAGGTAATCGCTTAACTTTCTTTACGGGAAATATTGAGAAATTGCGCGGCACATTTGTTAAGGTTAAAATTACCGAAGTCCGTCCCTTTAGTTTGACGGGAGTGAGCTTTTAAGTAGTGGTGCAAAACTAATTTCTTGGTTAGGAGAGGCAAAAGGCAATAGGCAAGAGGTTGTTAAATATGTGTAACTAATTTTGCTTAGGTACTTAATAGTTAAGAGTGACCCCTCTTATTCAGGGGGATACCCCCGCCTATCGGCACTCCCCTTATCAAGGGGGGCAGGGGGGATCAAAGGCAAAATCTATCTTCAATTTAATTATAACTAATTACTTATTTTATGGATATTATCGCTATTTTGCAGCAAGATTATCAGAGATTTCCCCTCGATCAAACCTATGACATTTATGCTGATAACGTTTATTTTAAGGACCCTCTCAATCAATTTCGGGGGATTAAACGCTATCGGGAAATGATTGGTTTTATGAGTCAATGGTTCCAAGCTATTAAGATGGATGTCCACGCAATTGAACAGCAGGGAAATATTATTAATACCCGTTGGACATTGCACTGGACAACCCCTTTACCTTGGCGGCCTCCCATCGCTATTTCTGGCCGCAGTGAATTAACTCTCGATGACAATAATCTGATTATTTCTCATATCGATTATTGGGATTGTTCGCGCTGGGATGTGCTGCGTCAGCATTTACCTTTCCGCACTTCTTAACCATATTTTTTAACCAGAAAATGCCGACCAACGAGCGCTCGTTTGCTTGACAAAATCCTGTAAAAATGCTAGGCGCTGATTTTGTTCCCAGACCTGTTTAACTTTATTCTGCAAACTCGTCCAATTCCAATCATTATTCAGTTGCTCGTTAATTTCCTGTTCTTGGAAATATTCCACTAAACTTAAACCCGCTAAACGAGTTAGATAGGCTGCTCCAATTCCCTGCACTGTACCACCAGCAATATAAGTAATCGCATTTCCCTTGAGAATCGTTCCTAACGCTTGGGTTGTCACCTCTACCATGCCTAATTGTACCATCATTTTCCCCAGGGTAGTCATGGCTGTTTTTGCTTGTTCAAGGGACATTTTTTGTTGATAAATTGCCCCTAAATCCACTAACATTTGAGCGTTAGTGGCTGCCGCTAAAACTAAATCTAGGGCCGCCAGAGGATTAGCAAAAGTGGCAGTAGCGGCTATCCATTGGTATTGTTCGATAACAGGTAAAGCCTTTTTGCGTCGGGATTGATTAAGTAATTGTTTGGTTTCCTTTGCTAATTCTAGCGCTTGTCGCCAGATAGTTCCGAGAACTAATTCGGACTTTTCTTGTTCGATAATTCGTCGGAGATGATTATCTAAAGGAGCGATAACCACGGTTTGAGGTTCCGTCCATTCCTTGATTTCTCCATTGCTTTGATGTTGACGAACTTTTAGGGGTTCAGGGGCAGCGGCTATGGCTAAAATATGATGAGAGGGAATAGTTTCTTTTAGTCTTTGTTTCAGGGAAAGGAGTATTTCTTCTCTGGTTTCGGCGGGTAAACGATCCTGTTTATTCAGTAACAGGATAACACGCTGGTGCATTCGATCGAATTGCTGGAGGATTTGCCATTCGGAATCGCTTAAATCCCCATTGATGAGATACAAAACTAGGTCGGCTGCCAGAGCTTTTTTCTGGTTAGCGGTTGAGTCGAAAGTTAGAAGCGGTTCCGTTTCCAGAAAAGCGATAGATTCCCCAAAGTTGCCGCTTTCTAGTAGTTTTTTTAGGGCAGTTTTACCAGTTTTTCTAGCACCAGTAATGGCAATTTTCAGGTCCTGGCGACTAAATTCTTGATTTAATTGGCTTAAACTGGTTTTGAGTGGAGTTAAGTCTTGATTAGGGTCTTCTTTGGCCAGATAATTAATTATCTTCTCGGCTTTGCTAATCGCTTGTTTAACCTTTTCTAGACTCAGGGGAGTGGGATGGGAAAAATCGATTTTCGTGTTGGGTTTTTGCCAAAACCAGATACCAGCACCAAGAGCAATCGCACCGAAAATACCCCATGAACCGATTTCGCTCACTGTACTATTGAGAGTTTCCCCTAGGGTGAAAGCGATGGTAATGCCTATCCCCGTCACTAAAATCGGTTTACCCAATCTTACCGTCATTTTTCCTCATCCTCGCCAACTGCTCTGATTATTCTAGCTTTTTTGTGCTGGATTTCATCCCAAAATCAACTTTTCAGACGACAATTCCCTGGGTTCGTCCCGGCTGCTCTTGCCTAAAAAGCCCTAGATATGTCATAATGATCGATTGCGTGTAAATTTACCCGATCCCCTGTTGTTATGGCTAGTAAAAAAGGCGTTCGCCTAATCATCACTGTAGAATGCACGGAATGCCGCAGTAATCCCGATAAGCGTACCCCCGGCGTTTCTCGCTACACCACCAGCAAAAACCGTCGCAATACCACCGGCAGACTGGAAATCAAGAAATACTGTCCCCACTGCAATAAGCACACCGTCCACAAGGAAATTAAGTAAGCACACTTTAGTTAAAAAGTCAAGCAATCTTTACAAATCTATGAGCTACTATCGTAAACGTCTCTCCCCCATCTCTCCCAGTCAACCGATTGACTACAAAGACACCGAACTCCTCCGCAAATTCATCACCGAACGCGGCAAACTCCTACCTAGACGCATCACCGGTTTAACTTCTAAACAACAGCGAGATTTAACGGAAGCGGTGAAACGGGCCCGTTTAATGGCTTTATTGCCTTTTGTCAACCAAGAAGCCTAAATTCAGTGATCAGTAATCAGTAATCAGTAATCAGTGAACAGTGATCGCTGAAAATAACACATATAAGTAATAGGACAAAATTAACTTCTTGGTGAGGATAGGCACTCATGGAAGAAGTAATTGGATATGTGTAATTAATTGTATCTAGCTACTTAACTTAAAACTTAAACCTGATCACTGATAACTGGTCACTGATAACTGATAACTGATAACTGATAACTGATAAGCGATCTCAGTATATTGGGGTTGCTTTCTCGTTTTTGCAAAGAAATATATCGAAATCGGCAGCGGATAGGAAAATTCGTGCGAGAATCTAAAGAAATAATTAAATCGCTCTAGGAGTAGCCGACGATTTTGTGATTATCGATCCAAATACACCAATTAGCACAATGGGAGGCTCTTATGGAAAAGCAGCCATCAGAAACCGAGATCGAGCTAGATAAACAGCTAAAAGAGGAGTATTCCGAGCAGTTTCTGCGTAGTATATTTAATTCCGTGCAAGCGTCGATTTTTGTGGTGGACGTGCTGGAAAATAGAGATTTTCGCTATGTGGGAGCAAACCCCGTTCATGAACGCTGGACAGGATTGCGTTCATCAGAGATTAAAGGCAAAACTCCCGAACAAATCCTTCCCCCCGATGATGCGCGTAGTGTGCGGCAACACTATAGTGATTGTGTGCGTTACGGAACGACTATTTCCTACGAACAGTATTTACCTTTTCAAAATATACCCTACTGGTGGCTAACGACTTTAACACCCCTACGGGATAACAATGCGCGCATCTATCGTTTAGTGGGAACCAGTACCAATATCACCGAACGCAAACAGGCCGAAGAAGCTTTAAGATTACAAGCAGAACGGGAACAACTATTGGGGGTAATGCAGGAAAGAATCCGGCAATCGTTGGATCTTGATCGCATTTTGCAAAGAACCGTTAAAGAGGTGCGACAATTCCTCAACTGCGATCGAGTGTTAATTTATCGTTTATTCCCCGATCATAGTGGCATGATTGTGGTGGAATCCCATACTGCGAGGATTAATTCCGTCTTAGGAAACAGCATCGAGGATCCCTGTTTTAATTTATCCCCAGAACGTCTGGAAAATTATCGTCGCGGGAGAATTCAAGTTATTGAAAATGTCCATAATTCGGGACTTGATCCCTGTTATCGCAGCTTACTCACCTCTTTGCAAGTACAGGCTAACTTGGTGGTGCCAATTATCTGCGATAACCAACTCTGGGGGTTACTAATTGCCCAAAATTGCCAAAAAACTCGCTCTTGGCAATCCCAAGAAATCGATCTCCTTAAACAATTAGCCATTCAAGTGGGAATTGCCATTCAACAAGCGGAACTGCACCAACGGGTAAAATGCTTGAATACTGCCTTGGAATCGGAGGTTCAGCAAAGAACTGCCGAATTGCAGATGAGTTTGAAGTATGAAGCATTAATCGGACGGATTACCGAAAAAATTCGCGATAGTCTCGATGAAAACCATATTCTGCAAACCACCACTAGGGAATTAGTGCAGGTTTTACCCGCAGAACGGGCCCAAATTGAGCTTTACAATCCCAGTCGCAGCCAAGCTACTATTGTCCACGAATATACCACTCAAGAGCTTATCTGTCAGGGAATTAGCCGTCAAATTAGGGATTTTCCTGAAATCTATCAACCGCTGCTGCACAAACAAATTTTACAATTTGTTGATCGTCTTCCCCTTGGCAATCCGCAAATCTGTCGTGTTAACAGTTGCGCTTGTCCTATCTTTGACGATCAGGGTTTTTTGGGCAATATTTGGCTAATTCGGCCAGCTAATCAGATTTTTAACTCCTTAGAAACTAATTTGATTCAACATATTGCCACCGAATGTGCGATCGCTATTCGCCAGGCGCGACTGTACGAATCTTCCCAAGCACAAGTGAGGGAATTAGAAAAACTGGAAAGATTAAAAAGCGAATTCCTGAAAACCCTTTCCCATGAACTGCGAACCCCGATCACCAGCATTCGTCTAGCGGTGGAAACCCTAGAAAGTCTCCTAGAATATCAAGGGATCAAGATCGATCCAGAGGATTCGATCGGTCAACTGTTGCAAATTCTTAACATTGAATGTCAGCGTCAGAGTAAGTTAGTTAATGATCTGTTAACTTTAACCTATCTGGATGCGGAAAGCGAACCTCCGGCGATCGAAACAATCGACTTACTTTCTTGGCTACCCTTATTAGTGGAACCTTTTCGCACTCTCACCCGCGAGCGACAACAGCAGTTAATTTTAGATATAGATGGGGATATACCGGAGATTAACAGCAATCTTTGTGATATAGAGCGCATCATAGCGGAATTACTGACCAATGCTTCTAAATATACCCCAGAACAAGGGATAATTAGGGTAAATGTCTGGCGTGCGGACGAGCAAATATTAATTAGTGTGAGCAATTCAGGTGTAGAAATCGCTCCAGAGGAATTGTCAAGAATATTTGCTCCTTTTTATCGCATTCCTCACCACGATCCCTGGCGCTACAGTGGCACCGGTTTAGGTTTAGCTTTAGTCCACAAACTGATTAAACCCCTGAATGCCACCATCGATGTCACCAGTGCCAATGCTGTCACCACTTTTACCCTCACCTTGCCAATCTAGTCGAGCAGAAAACTTTTTAGAAAAAAACCTTGCAATTATTTCGAGGGCGTGCTATATTAAGAAAGGACTGAAAAAAGCCGAGATAGCTCAGTTGGTAGAGCAGAGGACTGAAAATCCTCGTGTCCGCGGTTCAAATCCGCGTCTTGGCATCGAAAAAACGCTAGAATTTGCCCTGTATTTACTTTCTAATCTGCTAGGTTTTGTAAATGCAGCTGACTGTCTTAGGTTTGGTGGGTAAAATGTATTCTAAGATACAGTCTTGCGGGCGAACGACTGGAACGAACCACTCCAGACACAAAGGACACAAAGATTGATCGCCACTATATCAGTTAAACTTATCACACAAAGAATAAGAGAGCCTGCAGCCTTTCTCGTCAAGATGAAGTGTAACCTAATTTGGTAAGCTAAAAGCTTTGATGTACTTAGTTTCTGACCTTGTTTTTAGGTGGGAGAATTGCCAGATTCTTTCTTTTGCCTGTTGCCTGTTGCCTCTTGCCTATCTTCACTAGGAAATTAATTTTGCACGACTACTTACTTTTTGATTTTGGGCTTGACGTGAGCGGTCACGGATTAAGATAATCTAACAAGTATGTACGACAATGAAATCCTAGACTCTAGCAATTCCTTAAATAATCCTCTCGATGCGAGCGATCCGGATCAAGCAGCGGAAATCCCTCCCGATCCCGAGGAAATGCTCTTATTGCTTACTTCTGCTCATGTTAGCGAGAGAATGATCGCCGCTCGCGCCTTTTGTGAATTGCGGGACGAAAGAGCGATCGCTCCCTTACTAGAGATGTTAAACGATGTCTGTCCCCTGGTGCGTGTCAGTGTCGCCTACGCTTTGGGTCGAAATCCCAGTCTTAGCTCTGTGGCTCCCTTAATCGATTTACTGGCCAGAGATTGGAATGGTTACGTCAGAAAAGGGGTTGTTTGGGCCCTAGGTAACTGTGGCGATCGCAGAGCGATCAATCCCTTGGTTCATGCTCTCAAAACTGATATTTCGGCCGTGCGATTATGGGCAGCCAGTAGTTTGGCCCAGATTGCCAAGGTCAATTATGAAGATATCATCACCGTGTTGCCGCCTTTAATTGAAGGATTGCGCCGAGATTTAATCGCAGCGGTGCGGAGTAATTGCGCTTGGTCGATCGGTCAATTATGCCGAGAATTGCCCTTAAATGTGATTTATGCCACGGCGATCGATGCTTTGATCGAGGCCTTGGTGGAAGACGAGGATTTAGGTGTCAAGGAAGATGCTAGGGGTGCTTTATTAAAAGTGGGCGACCCAAGAGGATTACAATTGATCGAGGAATTAGAGCTTGAAGGAATTATCTAAACCGCTAATTTTAGGCGTTACGGGGGCATCAGGGCTGATTTATGCTGTCCGTACTCTCAAATATCTACTTTTAGCCGACTACACGATCGATCTAGTGGCCTCCAGATCAGCTTACACTGTCTGGCAAGCGGAAGATAATATTCGGATGCCGCCAGAACCGGAGCTGCAAGAACAATTTTGGCGCAGTCAATGCGGGGTGATGGAGGGGGGAAAATTACGCTGTCATCGTTGGGGTGATGTGGGGGCAACGATCGCCAGTGGTTCCTATCGCACCCTTGGTATGGTAATTATTCCCTGTAGCATGAGTACAGTGGCCAAATTAGCGGGGGGATTAAGTTCCGATTTGCTAGAAAGAGCGGCCGATGTGCAGATTAAGGAGGGCAGAAAATTGGTTTTAGTGCCGCGAGAAACTCCTTTTAGTTTAATTCATCTGCGTAATTTAACTACTTTAGCCGAGGCGGGCGTTAGAATCGTGCCAGCAATACCGGCATGGTATCATCATCCCCAATCGATCGAGGATTTGGTCGATTTTGTCATCGCTCGTACTCTCGATCAGTTAGATATCGATTGTGTGACAATTAATCGCTGGCAAGGACATTAACAGTTATCAGTGATCAGTTATCAGTTATCAGTGGATAGTGGACAGTGGTTAGTGGTTAGTGGGAAAGCATCTCATTTATGCAAGTGAGTAATTATACTTATCCATAAAACTGGTTTCTAGCAAGACTTTCAAAATAGCTTGACATAAAAACCTGATTTAGGGGTTACAAAGGTGAGATGCTCCCGTTCGTGGTTAGTTAGTGGTTAGGGACCTGCGCTTTGATAATGTACCTTTTGGGCGAACGCAGTTCGCCCCTACATTGTGGACAAAATCCGTTACTGTAGGGGCGCAAAGCTTGCGCCCTCCGATCGATTGGGATATTATTCCCACGCAAGTCCC
>NZ_JADEVX010000163.1:0-9467 GCF_015207925.1 Microcystis sp. LEGE 00066
GTCCGGGGGCGGCCCAGCTAACCTGCCTTGCTACAGTGGTGGTTGCTGCCCTTTCGGGATTGGTGGCCGCACGGGCAGCCAATCAACTCTCCAGTTCCCTGCGGGCAATGTTCCGCTAGAAGCCACGGTCAGGGGAATTACTGTGATATCTAGGGGGTGCAAGTTCTTTGCGCCCCTAATTTTGGGATTGTTATCTAACGCAATCTACCAGATCAGCGATCGCACTCAACTTAATATCAACAGACTTTCTGTTTCACTATCAAAAATCAAATATACACAACTCTGTGGGATTGCTTCCGTCATCTTCTAATTTCAGAATGTCTTGATCTTCCCTAAATTTATTGCCAATAATAGAATAGGTTTGTTCAGGAAGTAAAATTTTTATTCTCATAAAACTATTGCTATAATTACTCCAGAAAGGCTGGCGATTTCTAAGTTGCTTTTCATCATTATTTCCAAGGTATATATTATTGACAATTAAGTTCACTAAGTCTCGAAAATTGTTATAATTAATAGCTCCTATTAAATTTCTAAAGTTTTGCCTAGCTACTAGAGAAATAAGAGCTTGTTTTTGATGATTGTTATAATTAGGGTCTGCTGAAAAAGTTTTTCCTGGGGGTAGGAGTCAGGAGTCAGGAGTCAGTAGCCGGTCGTTTCGGGCTTTGTTGCCCTTGTTTTTTGTACCAATTGATGTACTACAAGAAAGATAATGCAAGGTTTTTGAAAGTCCCAATCCTATTTTCTTGCACTAACATCGGACTTTAACAGGTCAAAAGCCTTATTTTAAAAGGGTTTTACCATTATTCAGCAAGCCCTAATTATTTTTTAGCCATGAAACTAATAGTGGAAATTTAATAGCAATATCTATCGAAAGATTACTTAAAATAAAATCAACCGAAGAAGCTTGTTCTCTCTCTGGCATTTGATCAAGGCAACGCAATAACCAATCAACGGTATCACTATTTACTTGATTGCTCTTGATAAAGTACGGAGAAATTTCTGAAATATATTCGCTAAAAATTGGGATAGGCGGTAGTGTATATTTATCTCTATTTACTAATTCCCTAGGCGTTAAGTTTCGATACTGTTGCAATTGAAAAAACGGCAAGGGTAATCCAATGAGATAGATCATTGTCCCAAATAATGTTGAAGATCGTTAACAATGACTGTATTGTGTTAGGTTACTCAAATATTTATAGGTAGATTACTGCTTTACTTTGGTACAAATTGTACTTGACAAACGACACGGAGTATAGAGTGCCAGCTTGACAACCTTTGAGTCGGTCTCGGAGACACTCAATGGGTTAACCTAAGAATGAACAGGGGTTGGCATTCCCCAGTTAGTTATTATGGCAAAAGGCTTTGGTCAGCTAGTTTTGACCCGCCAGCAGCAACAAGAAGCAAAGCTCTTGAGAAAGATTGTTCTTCAGCATTTTCAGCATTTGCCAGACCCCAGAGTCAGCCGCAAAAAAGAGTATACCTATAAAGTCCCTTCAATTTTACGGCGAATCACCTCCTCCATTTGACGTAAACCCTCCTCCGTACTAGGGAAATTATACCTGATCGCATTCGGATCACGACGACTCATCAACGCCCGCAAAGCCTCATCATCCTCACGGTGTTGTAGAACATAGGCTCTGAGAGTGGAATTGCTCATTTCGTTAAAATTAGGCTTCATTTGGCAAAAAATCCCAATTTCTATCGGCATAAATAATCAATTCAATGTCTTCACCTGTCAAGATATAAATTTCGCCCCGTAACGGGTCAAATCGGAATAAAACAATATCCCGAAATCCATCCGAGAGACTTTGGCAAAGCTCAACCGACTTAATAGCTTGCTGTGCGGTTAACGAAAACAACTTACCTCCAAATGATAACACCTTTTCAGTTTACTCTAATTACCCTCAACCCTCACAAGCCCACTCATTAGTAAATTCTCAAAAAGTGCTGGTAGAAAAGCCATAGCCTAGTACCTAGGCGGTCAAACAGCCTAAGTAATACCAAATCCGCCTTGAAAAGTAAAGTAACAAATTAAGAATAAGTAAGCCAATGATAGTTGGTCAAGTTTTTCTGAGAGGGGGACAAGCGAGCTAGAAGGTAGATAGGGCAAGCAATATCGCTCTTTGTCCTTTGATGTAATCCTTCAACCGATAGCGGCTAATTTGCATTAGCTCTTCTATATTTTTTTGGAACATTTGATGTAGCTGGAGCCAATGATAGAGATGTTGACCCACATAAAAACTGCTGTGTCTGCGTTGACCTTTATATCTTTTTTCAGGTCTTGTGACATATTTTTGGATTCCCATATCCTTAATTTTTTTTACCTTGCATTGTGGCACTTGTAGAGGCGATAGCTATAACAATTATCAGCTTTGATAGGTATTTCGGTGCTAATTGAGAACCTTCTAAGCTATAGCCTCCCGACTTAAAATCTCGAAACATCTCCTCAATATCAAATCTTTTTTTATCGGCAATTATTGCCGTCTCTAAATCTCCAAAATTTGTCAGAATATACCAAGGTTCTTTTGTTTGAAAAACCCCATAGGTTTTTTCCACTTACCCCCTAAGTTAAACTCGACAAATCCCTGCTCTTTTGTAATATTGACATCCTTCAAAAATAGTTAAGTTTCTGGACTTAAACTTAACTCTCTCATTTCCTAACTCTCTCATTTCTTGATAAATTCCTTCTTTTGTCTTCACATTTGTACTTTGTTTTTGTCTTAAACAAAAGTATAAACTCTGCTTCTAAAACCACTTTCCAAGACTAACCGAGCAAAATTCTCTATCTCCTAGTACCACTATTTTATGACCTGATAGCACCGTCAATATTTTTCCCAATACTCGCTGCTGTTCTTCGAGATTACTACTTCCTTTTTTATCTAATATCTCCCAATAGATTGGGATGGCTCTCTTGTCATAAATTAAACTCACAATCAAGAGATTTATTGCTCCCCAACTCGTCTGGTCTATGGCAATATATACTAATCCTTTTGTTGTGAATATCTGCTGCTGTTTTAACATCTATTTTAGGCAGGGAAACCAGATTTTTTCAATATTCAGAATTTCCAGCTTTAAAAATCTTTTTAGTTTTTTTCTCCGACTCTCAAACAGGATTGGTATTGGTAGTGTTTCTGCTAATATCTCTAACTTTGCTTGCTTTAGTATTTGCCAGGTTCCAACTATCATTAACAACAGTAGATATCTGGCTCGTCCCAGTTCATTTTCTAACACTTTCTGGTATAGTTCACTTATCATTTTCGTTATCTAGGTCATATATAGTAAATATGACCTATCTTTTTTGGGAGTCTGTGTCTGTATTCCATGCTAAATAAGCTTTTCAGCTTGCTTGTTCCCCTGTCAGAAATTTAGCTCTGCCCTTTTTTCTCTTTCCTTGGCATCTATTTCTTCCATTTCTGCATTTTGGACTAATTCTTTGGCTCTTTTTATCGTCATGGGAACTCTACTTATCCATTTTAGATGTTGAATTAGTTAAAGATTCTCTTGACTATATAAGGCACTGTCACAGACCATAATACTGTCAAATTTTATTTGTTTTTTAAATTCTACTAAGATTTTGCCAAAGACAGCTTACCCTTCTTCATTTCCATCTCCAACTCTCACAAATAATGGTACGTCTCCATCCTGGGTTGTTATTAAGTCTAAGACGCATTCTTTCAAATCTGGTCGATGGTCACAAGAATATCCTTTGGTAATAATTATTGGTCTTTCTTTGATAATCTCTTCTTCTTTTTTCTCTTTTTTTTCTTCACTTTTATATTCTCCATCTAGATGAAATGATGTGGCATCTAGATGAGAATATTTTGTCTCTATTTTAAATTTGTTGATTAGCATTTCCCGCTTCTTGCACCGTCAAAACATCATGCCCCAAATTTCTCAACAATTCCACAACCGGCAAAGGAAACTGCTCATCTGCGTAAAAACGTGCCATCCCCTAAACTGCCTCATTCTACTCAATGAGCAAATCAATCTCATCTTCATGAGCTGCCGCATATACCCAAGCATTAGCTAAATCCGTAGCCTTAATAGTCGGATAACTTGTTAATAAATCAGCATCACTATAACCAAGACGACGAGCTTCTACTAACACCCAAACTGGAATTCTTGTATTGGCAATGCAAGCTTGTCCGCCGCAAACTTTAGGCGTTTTCTCAATTCCCTGCCAATCACCACCCAGACTTTGAGCGAGTAACTGGATTACCTGCACTTTTTCGCTAGGTTTGAGGGCAAGAATTTGCTCTTCTAACTCTTTGATGATCACAGGCTTAAATCCTCATAAAGTTTTGGCCAATTATCCTTAATCATTTTACCAGAAAATTTGGGTTGAAAACCTCCCACTTTTAGTAGAGTGTAAGGTGCGTGTTTGCGGCTATCAATTCGGTCAAAAAACTAAAATTAACAATCCGCTTTAACGCACCACCTTTATCATTCGGTTTGCCTGTGTCTCCCCAGGACTTTAACCCTCCCTTATTTTGCTCTTTTGCCCTTTGTCTCCCGCCTAGCGGCGGGTCGATTTTTTTGAGAAAATTGAGGTAGTGTTAAATTGATCGCCACAATCTCTACATTGACGTTTTGGTTTACCATTATCTGTAGAATCATTTTTGCTGAAGTTTGCGAATCTTTTGTCAGAAGACAAGATTCTAAATCTTTTAAAATGCCTCTTAGCTGACAGCTTAGTCGAATAAATCTACATTTCATAGCCAAATTTATTGGCATCTACTTCTTGTAAATTAATATCGATTAAACCGTATTCTGACCAGCGTTGAGAAACCTTGACCGCCATGGCTGGATCCGACTCCAAAGGTTCCCCCCATTCGTGGTCTGTTTCGGGATACATTTTAGTGGTGGCATCAATTCCCATTCTCCCCCCCAAACCGACCTTTTCGCTGGCAAAATCGAGGCTATCAAAGGGGGTTTCCGGGAGAATAAACACATCGCGAACCGGATCCACTTTAGAACTAATTGCCCAAACCACTTGCCGGGGGTCGCGAATATTAATCTCCTTATCGACGACGATGACAAATTTAGTATAGGTGAACTGGGGTAAGGCACTCCAAAAAGCTAAGGCCGCTCGCCGCGCTTGTCCTGGATAGGACTTATCAATGGAGATAATCGCCGCTTTATAGCTTAAAGCTTCCATCGGTAGGAAAAAATCCCTGATTTCCGACACTTGTTGCCGTAAAATCGGCGTATAAATACGATTAAGAGCGATGGCCATCATCGCTTCTTCCTTGGGAGGACGACCACTAAAAGTGGTTAAATAAATGGGGTCACGACGATGGGTCATGCAGTGGAAATGAATCAGGGGTGAATCTTCCACACCGCCATAGTAACCCATGTGATCACCAAAGGGTCCATCTGGCAATACCTCTCCGGGGGTAATTGTTCCTTCGAGGACGATTTCTGAGTCGGCCGGCACTTCCAAATCAAGGGTTTTACATTTGGCTAACTGTACCCCAGAACCGCCGTACAATCCCGCAAACAGCCATTCTGACAGATCTACGGGGATAGGAGTGGCGGCGGCCATGATAATCAGAGGATCGACCCCTAAAGCGATGGCTATTTCTAATTTTTTGCCCATTTGCGCCGCTTTTCGCAGGTGACGCGCCCCACCGCGCACGGATAACCAGTGGACGGTCATGGTATTGTGAGACTGTAGCTGTAAGCGATAGACACCGACGTTAGGGGTTCCCGTTTCGCAATCTTTAGTAATTACTAGCCCTAGGGTGATAATCTGGCCTGCATCGCCCGGATAGGGGCGAATCATCGGAATTTTCTTTAAATCTACTTCATCCCCTTCTAAAATCACCTGTTGACAGGCAGGAAAAAAGTTACGGCTGGGTTTGGCTTTCAGGACATCAAACAACACTTTACCAAAATCGATCGCTTGGGAGAGTTTTTTCGGCGGTTTCGGTTGTTGCAAGAGGGCGAGTTTTTTGCCTAAATCTTCCAATTCTTCGGGTTTATTCAGGTTCATCGCCCAACAGATGCGTTCTACCGTTCCCATCAGGTTAATAGCGACGGGAAACTCGGCCCCTTGCACGTTTTCAAACAGTAGGGCCGGTCCCCCTACCTGTAGCATCCGATTAGCGATCTCGGCAATTTCTAAATCGGCAGAGACCGATGCACTAATGCGGCGTAATTGGCCACGATCTTCTAAAAGCTTAATAAATCCTCGTAAGTCTCTAGCCATGATGAAGAAATGTAAATAAATCCCTGTCTCTATTATCTCTTAGGGCGGCAGTTTCGGTGGGGGATAGTCACCGGTTTGAGAGTTGGAGGGGATTCTCGTCTAGAATTAAGTAAAAAAATCCCCATCTTACCTGGGTCATTCCTAACCCTAAGTTTATGTTTATTCAGCCCAGAGGTCAACATGATTAAGGATATTGAAATTAGTAATTTTAGATGTTTTGAGCATACCAAAATTGAAGGTTTTGAGCGAGTTAATTTAATTGGTGGTAAGAACAATTCAGGGAAAACTGCCCTGTTGGAGGCAATATTTTTGTATAGTTATCCCTATCCAAATACTATTCATCCCTACATCAGAGGAATCATTCGTAGGCAATCTTTAGCAGTTGTTCAGGCTGTTCCCAAAAATGCCTGGGATAATTTATTATTCAATCTTGATAGAGAAAATATTATTGAGTTAAAAGGCTCCCAATCTAAACGAGGAGATAAATTGGTAAAAATATCGATTTCCGATTCTCTTAAAGATGGCGTTTTAGGCATCTCTGAAGACTTACAAAAATTATACGATTTTATCGCTAAAAATAAATCAGTTATTTCTATCTTAAATATTCACACAAGTTTTCACCTCAAGAATGACTCAAATGATGGTCAACTGAACTATTTTTTAATTGCTAGTTCTGAGGGAATACTCGCTTTACCTGATCCAGGTGATGAGGAACCAGTAATCATTGCCGCATCTGTCAATAAATCTTTGGAAGAATTGAGCGAGTCCTATACTAAAATAGTTTTTAATGAACAGGAAGAAGAAGTGCTGAAAGCTCTACAAATTCTCGATCCGTCCATTGAAAAAATAGAAAGTTTTTTTCTGGGTGAACCAAATTTATATCTGAAAAGAAAAGAGAGAAAACGCCTACCTATATCTCTGTTTGGTGAAGCTATTAATCGTCTGATAGAGATGATTTTTGCTCTGCTGCTTAATCCGCAAAAAATCATTTTTATCGATGAAATAGAAAATGGTCTTCACTATACTGCTTACCCAGATATTTGGAAAACTTTATTCCGATTAGCTATCGAACTAGATAGCCAAATTTTTGCCACAACCCATAGTTTAGAGATGATCCAAGCTTTTGCCGATGTGGGGTTAGAATATTATCCAGAACAGGGGGCCTATTTTGAACTAGCAAGGAGTCCCAGAACTGATAAAATTATTGGTATTAAAAGACAATTAAGCACTTTAGAGTACGCCTTAAAACATGGCAATGAGGTGAGAGGTGAGTAACTTATTAATCGTCGAGAGCAAGAATGATAAAATTTTTATCGAAGCCCTAGTAAAATACTTAAATATTAACAAAATTCAGTTAGATAAACCGATTTGCTTTGAGGAAGATGACTATAAATGTTTACAGGGTTTAGATCAAGCTAAATTAACCAGCACTTTCGATGAAATTAAGGCGACTCTTGGTAAAAAAGCTATCCCTAAAGTTGGTATTATTATCGATCAAGATTCTGATACTAAGACAGAGCGACTAAATTGGCTTAACGATTGTCTGAAAAAGGTGTATCCAGAAGCGGAAGATATTAGGAAAACCAGTCAGCTTTATAGATTGACAACAATAGAAGATCAAATCACAGAATTTGCTTGTTATTTTACCAATGTGGAAGGACAAGGAGAACTAGAAACAGTTCTCAAGAAGATTAAAAGTCAAGATTCCACCTATGCGGATTGTTTAGAAGACTGGAGAAATTGTTTAAACAAGCAAGAAAAATCGATTAAAGACAAAGATTTTGATAAGTTTTGGATTAGTAACTATTTACGATTTGATACCTGTTCCACAGAAGACAAAAAACAAGCTGGCAGGAAATGCAGTATGAATGGATTTGATTATGTTATGAAAAACAAACGTCATATTTGGAACTTTGAGCATGAAGTATTAAATGAACTCAAAGAATTTTTACAACTATGGTTCTTCGGTTTGTCTTATGCAATAGACGGGAGTTATAAGGGATGGAACCCTTATAGAGAAAGACATTGGGCGATTTTTGTCAATTGTTTTTTATCTAAAGCGAACTAATCAATTAAATCCCTTACCAGATAAAGATTTTGTTGATTTATGCCCCCCTATCGAACCATAACAAGTAACGAAGAGCCACAACTATTTGCTATCTAATCAAAAATCCCCCTAGAAATCTAGAGGGATCGAGGGATATATGGAGGCCAATTTAGAAGTAAATTGTACCACCCCAACGCTCGTCTAGACGGGGAGCAACCAACAGATAAGCGGCGACGTTATACACATCATCTTCGGTCAGATTGCGTAATTCTGGGAAGATATCGGGACGGCTAACATTGGGATGAAATTCGCTGAGATCATCTTCACCATCGTAACTGGTGGGATGTTCTAGATAATCAATCAATGCTAACAGATTATCTCTGGGAGGTTCCGCTTTTGCCAGATCACCCAGACCCAAACTGACGTTATTATTAGTTTTGGTTTTACCTTGCAGGTGACACTTAGTACAATTGGCGACAAAAAGTTTCTGTCCTTCCGTCGCTTGTTCAGAAGTCAAAGTCACCGATTCCCCTGCATCATTGAGGGTGATGGTGAGGGTTTTTTCATTGAGTTCTAAGGCACTAGCGCCGTTAAGATTGAATTGTAATACAAAAAAGACTACAGCGATCGCTGCCACAATCAAACGTTTGATCATTGTTCTCCTACTCGCAATTGTTCCAAGAAAGGGAATTTTAAGGTGACTAAAAAAATTTTCTCCTCTGGGAGGGTGTCGATCGATTCTAAGTGATCACGGACACCGAGAAGATCGCAGTGGGGAATAAAGTCAAGGGGACGTTTCCGTTTTCGAGGCGGTTACTCCTGAGCGTTGGGATAAAATCAGTGAGATAATTGCTTTAGCATCTTCTAGGGCGAGATTAGTCTGCCGATCTTTATAGGAGATGCCTAATTGGTCGCAAAGTGACAACACAGATTCATCGGCCAGATCGTACTCTGCCGCAATATCAGTGATCGATAGATCAGCAAACCCCATAGTCTAACGCACCCACCAAGGATAGAGAATACTTATTAGTTACCATAATTATCATGCCATTGCCGGGGACATTCTTGACAGTGATCAGTTATCAGTGATCAGTTATCAGTGATCAGTTGTGAGTTTTCAGTTCACTGATTACTGTTTACTGTTTACTGTTTACTGATCACTGAAAAAAGCTCCCATCACCCTAAACCCCATCTCCCCACACCCCACAC
>NZ_JADEVX010000164.1:0-9461 GCF_015207925.1 Microcystis sp. LEGE 00066
GGTGTGGGGTGTGGGGTGTGGGGTGTAGGGTTTTACCGATTTTGAGGTAGTCAGTTACCTAATTTTCAGGGAAAAAGTCCCAGAATTTTACCCCCGATCACTCCAATGGTCAGCACTTTTTGAGGGGAAAAAAGTCTAAAAGCCTTATCCAACAAGGTTTTTAGATTTATTCAGCCAGCCCTGGCTAGGAAAAGCTCTTAGGCTGAGATGTTTTCTGTCAGCAGGATATTTATACCATTTTAGCCGTAATTTTAGTTAAACTGGCTAAATATACTCGGAAATATCCTCTTGACAATCATCGGCTAAGTATGATAGGGCGCGGAAGCGTAAACCGACTAATTGTTCGTAGAGAGGATTTAACTTGCACAGGGGCGGAATATGCACTAATTTATGACCAAAAAGCACGATATCGCGTTCAAAAGGACATTGAGGCGGCACCATTTTGCAGATAAACCGGGCCAAGCGCGGATCGTGCATTTCCACCCCATCTAACCAGTCTTTGAGGGGATGCAGCAGATCTGGGTGGGGATGTTCGGCACTGATAAACTCGGATTTATTCGCTTCTGTGGTAATTTCGGGAATTTCACAGATAGTATGTTCTAAAGCTGACAAGGCCTCGATTTCTAACCCGAAAGCATCCCGATAACTACGCAGTAATTGCGCTTCTGCGGGGGAATAAATGCCGTCGGCGATCGCTACCATAACCGCCGTGCGGAGGAAGTTTTCTGATATTTTGGGGTCATGACCGAAACTTGCGGCCAATTCTTCGGGACTAATCGATTGATAGAGAACGTGGTCGTCATCTAATTCTAATTCGTGAGCGAAACGGGCGATCGATTCCTGTTCGCTGGTGCTATAATCCCCATCACACCAGGCAATTGTCAGTAATCCCCGTAACCAGTCCCTAACTTGTTCGTTAGTGTAGCGGTATTGAACAGAGCTAACCATAGGTATTCCTAAAACTGATTTCTAGTTTCTCAATTTAATTCTACCCATCGCCCCCGGATTCTAGTGGCCCCCGTTCATATCATTTAACTATAGCCAATAACCCATGGTCAGCTAGGAAGTTTTCGTTTTTCAGACGGCATAATCGGGCAGTTTTCGCCCCTAGGAGCAGGGGTAAGGGTTTTTGCTGCTTGTACCTTCCCCAACCGCGTCAGTCCTACTGAAAAGGCGGATTCCTAGTATTAACGGCCAATACCGAGGTAACGGAAACCAGCTGCTGTCACCACCGCAGGATCGAGGAAATTGCGACCATCAATTAACACGGGTTCGCGCATGGTTTTAACCATTTTGCCGTAGTCGAGACGGAGGAATTCTTGCCATTCCGTCACCACCACCAAAGCGTCACAACCATCGGCCAATCTTTCTGGATCCGATTCGATAATCACACCGCTTAAACCGTGACTTAAACCACTTTGGGAAACGATCGGATCATAGGCTTTTACCTTAGCACCTAAACGATTTAACTGTTCGATCATAGTTAAAGCCGGAGCATCGCGCATATCATCGGTATCGGGTTTAAAAGTTAATCCCAACAAACCGACGGTTTTACCCTTGAGGATTTTTAATTCCTGTTGCAGTTTTTCGATCGCGATTGTCCGTTGACGTTTGTTAACATTGATAGCGGCGTTAAGTAATTCCGTTTCATAACCGTAGTCTTCTGCGGTATGTACCAAAGCCGACACATCTTTGGGGAAACAGGAACCCCCCCAACCGATCCCGGCCGAGAGAAACTTGCTGCCGATACGGGAATCTAAACCGATACCTTTAGCCACTTGGGTGACATCGGCCCCGACGCGATCGCAGATGTTAGCTACTTCGTTAATAAAGCTGATTTTGGTGGCTAGGAAGGCATTAGCGGCGTATTTAATCATTTCTGCCGAACTGAGATCCGTGACCACTACGGGAACGGGAGGCAAGGAGGGATCTTCAGAGAATTGACGTTCAACCAAAGGCGCGTACAATTCCTTCATCATTTCGATGGCTTTCGGGTTATTACTGCCTAAAACAATGCGATCGGGGTTAAAAGTATCATAAACCGCCGAACCTTCGCGTAAAAATTCGGGATTACTGACCACATCGAATTCCGCTTCAATGCGTTCTAGTGTACTAATACCGCCACCAGCGGCCACGAGATTTTTTTGTCTCTCGGCCACTCCATCGAGGACGATCATCCGTACCCAATCCCCGGAACCGATGGGAACGGTAGATTTATTGACGATTACTTTATAACCACCGTTGAGATGGGCCCCAATACCCCGGGCCACCGCTTCCACATAACGGGTGTCACTTTCCCCCGTGGGTAGTGCTGGTGTACCAACAGCGATAAAGAGGATTTCGCCGTGTTTAACTCCCGCTTCTAGGTCCGTGGAAAATTCCAGATTGCCGGAGGCTGCCGAAGACTGCATTAATTCCGATAACCCCGGTTCATAGATGGGGGATTGTCCCGATTTCATTAATTTGACTTTTTCTTCATTGTTGTCAATACAGATAACATGATGGCCGATATGTGCTAGACAAACCCCCGTGACTAAACCCACATAACCCGTTCCGATAACACAAACACGCATGATAATCACTCCGGTGACAATTAAGTTAAATTTATTGATTAGGGATTAGCTGAGACGAGAACGGAAATCCTCGATCGTCATTTTTAAACCCTGACTTAGAGGAATAGTGGGACTCCAATCCAAATAGGTTTTAGCACGAGTGATATCCGGTTGTCGTTGCTTGGGATCATCTTCCGGTAGTGGTTTATAGACTAATTCGGCCTCGGGATTAATCATGCCTTGGATCACTTGTGCTAATTCCAGAATTGTGTATTCGTCGGGATTGCCGAGATTAACCGGCCCGATAAAGTCCCCATTCATCAAACGCATTAACCCTTCCACTAGGTCAGAAACATAGCAAAAACTGCGGGTTTGGGAACCTTGACCATAAACCGTCAGGGGTTGACCGCGCAAAGCTTGCACGACGAAATTACTCACCACTCGACCATCGTTTTCTAGCATTCGCGGGCCGTAGGTGTTGAAAATCCGGGCCACCCGGATATCGACTTTATGTTCCCGATAATACTCAAAAGCCAGGGTTTCCGCCACCCGTTTACCCTCGTCATAACAGGAACGCGGTCCAATGCAGTTGACATTACCTCGATATTCTTCCGTTTGGGGATGCACATCGGGATCGCCATAGACTTCTGAGGTAGAAGCGAGCAAAAATCGCGCTTTTACCCTTTTAGCTAGGCCCAGCATATACAGAGTCCCTAAAACATTGGTTTTAATCGTTTTTACTGGGTTATATTGATAGTGGATTGGGGAAGCAGGACAGGCCAGGTGATAAATCTGATCAACTTCTAGACGGATCGGCTCGGTTATATCGTGACGAATTAGCTCAAAATAAGGATTTCCTAGCCATTTAACGATGTTTCGCCGCACCCCCGTGTAGAAGTTATCCAGACAGATCACTTCATGACCCTGTTCCATCAAGCGATCGATTAGATGGGAACCGATAAAACCCGCACCGCCTGTAACTAGGATTCTCATGTAATTGACAAGTAAACATATAAAATTATTCTTAAAATACCCTTACGCTGGCTTTTTGGCAAATCTTTTTTTTGACGGGGTGTTATCAGCGATCGCCGATGCCAGGCTAATGGCTGAATAATGGCTGGGTAATCCTTAAAAAATGTAACAATTTTCGTAGTCATCCCTACAGAGTTCTATATTGTCCAATCTTGTAGGCGTAAATTAGGTATTTGAGAGAAATCACGATAATTGCGTGTTACTAAAATACTTTTTTCTGATAAACTAATCGATGCAATTCTTAAATCTTGTGTTCCTATACGAATTTTTTGCTCCCGTAATTCTCTGAAATGATAATGAGCTTCTAAAGTATAGTTAAAAATTTTAAATTTGCTCAGATAATTAACTATATCTCTCAAACCTTGATAGCCTTTGATTAACTTTTCATATTGATTGCTTTGAGAGTATTTTCTGATCACGCTGAACCATCCTCTTACTTGTTCTTCTAAAGTAATAATTGTTATAGTCGTATCATCAGGATCGATAGACGCTAATCTCCAAACTAAGTTCGGATGTAGTTTTTGCAGTAGGGTTATATGATCGGTATCTAATATATATTGAGTCACGGTGTTTCAACTTGTTGACTGTCTTCTTGGTCAACTTTTTGACGATAGGTTTCTATACTCTCTATGACTTCATCTAAGAGGGGATTATAGGTTAGTGTAACTGGTATATTGAGCAGTGGATGCTCTTGTTGTTGTTTTTTCTGCGCTAATTTTTCAAATAATTGGTTTTGTTCTTCTAAAGAAAGTTGATCGATAGATTCTATAATCTGACTAAGAGAAAGATGAGGAGTCATAAATTACAAGCCTTTTTGACTAGATATTGATGCTAGTGTAGCATAATTCCCTTCGCTAACAGCTTTAAAACAGATCCTACAGTAATCCGCATTTTTCTGATAGTTCCCTAGTGGTACAAACAGGATGCCTGTAAATGACATTGATGCAATTGGTAGCAGAGGCATCCGCCGCCTGTAAAGAGATAGAAAGATTTAAGGTTAGAACAAGGCCAGCATCTGTTATACTCTAATACGGAAGAAACTCCCTTGTCAAATTTGGCCAAATTCGGGCAAAATAGGGGATGTAAATTTTATACACTATTTAGTATTATTTTGATAGGACTAAAGAGGCTAGATTATGATCAGTGCCGAGCAAAATAAGCTATTTATCCTGATTGATGGGCATTCTTTGGCTTTTCGTGCCTATTATGCCTTTGCTAAGTCTCGTTCGGGACCGCTGCGTACTTCTACCGGCATTCCCACCAGTGTTTGTTTTGGGTTTTTAAATTCTCTGCTGCAGTTACTAGAAACTCAAAAACCCACTTATTTAGCAGTTGCTTTTGATTTAGCAGTCCCTTCTTTTCGCCATGAAGCTGATGTTAATTATAAGGCTAATCGGCAAGAAACTCCCGAAGAATTTCGCCCCGATTTAACTAATCTGCAAAGTCTCTTGGCAGCGATGAATATTCCTATTGTGACTTCTCCGGGTTATGAAGCAGATGATGTTTTAGGAACTTTGGCAAAACAGGCCGGCGATAATGGTTATACAGTCAAGATTTTAACAGGCGATCGAGATTTATTCCAATTGGTAGATGAGGAGAAAAAAACCACGGTTCTCTATCTGGATATCAATG
This sequence comes from Microcystis sp. LEGE 00066, assembly GCF_015207925.1. Classification (NCBI taxonomy): domain Bacteria; kingdom Bacillati; phylum Cyanobacteriota; class Cyanophyceae; order Chroococcales; family Microcystaceae; genus Microcystis; species Microcystis sp. LEGE 00066. The sequence goes on from NZ_JADEVX010000164.1 coordinate 5,217, forward strand.
CAGTCAAAAGTACATCGGGACAGGGTTATACAGAATTTAATTCCCAAGCTGTCACGGAAAAGTTAGGGGTGACACCAAAACAGGTAGTAGATTTTAAAGCTCTTTGCGGTGACAAGTCTGATAATATCCCCGGGGTGCGCGGAATTGGCGAAAAAACAGCGATAGATTTATTAAAAAAATACGATAACTTAGACGATATATATACCAATCTGGAATCGATTAAGGGAATGGTAAAAACTAAATTATTAGAGGGAAAACCCGCCGCAGAAAGTTCTCGCTATTTAGCCAAAATTTCCCTTGATGCCCCCGTTAGCCTCGAAGAGGATAAATTTCGTCTCCGAGGTTTTGATCGACGTTTAGTTAAAGCTTTATTGGAAAGATTAGAGTTAAAGAAAATTCTCCAGAAACTCGATCAAATTCAACAGCATCTAGGTGGCACTCCTACCCTAGAATTAACTAGCGATGCTGATGCTAATCAATTGTCTCTGTTTGATTTACCCCCTATTTCTCCACCAGTTCTAATTGCTCCTGACATTATTGATACTATTCCTAAGTTAGATGCTTTACTGGCAAAATTAACAACTTTCACCAATCCACATTTTCCTGTCGCTTGGGATACCGAAACCACGGATTTAAATCCTCGTGTAGCCAAATTAGTCGGCATCGGTTGCTGTTGGGGAAAAGAATTAAATGCTATGGCCTATATTCCCATCGGCCACCAGAACGGTGATAATTTAAATCTAGAGATAGTCCTCGAAAAATTACGCCCAATTTTAGCCAGTGATAATTATCCGAAAGTCTTCCAGAATGCGAAATTTGATATCGATGTTTTTTATCATCAAGGAATTACCGTTAAAGGTCTAGTTTTTGATACTATGGTGGCTAGTTATGTCCTCCATCCCGAACTAACTCATAATCTCGAAGATTTATGCGATCGCTATTTAGACGGTATCACTTCCCTTAGTTATAAAAGTCTCGGTATTCCTGGGGGAAAAACTATCGCTGATTTAGATATTACCACTACTGCTAACTACTGCGGATTAGATGCCTACGCTACCTATTTACTTCGAGAAAAATTACAGGCAGAATTAACTAAAATTCCCTCTTTATATCAATTATTCTCAGAGGTAGAATCTCCCTTAGTCATGGTGCTGTGGCAGATGGAAAATTATGGTATAAAAATTAATATCAATTATCTAAAAAACTTGTCCCAGCAACTAGAAAGAGACTTAGCAGACATAGAAAAAAAAGCTTATGAATCCATCGGAGAAACTTTTAATCTTGGCTCTCCTAAACAGTTAAGTGAAATCCTTTTTGATCGATTAGCACTCAACCGCAAAAAATCCAGAAAAACTAAAACAGGTTACTCCACCGATCAAAGTGTTTTAGAGAAACTACAAGGAGATCATCCCTTAATTGATTATATCCTTGAACATCGCACCTTATCCAAATTAAAATCCACCTATGTGGATGCTTTACCGAAATTAGCCGAACCAAAAAACGCAAGAGTACATACAGATTTTAATCAAACTATCACCAGCACCGGACGCTTATCATCCTCCAATCCTAACCTGCAAAATATCCCCGTTCGCAGTGAATTTTCTAGGCGAATTCGTCAAGCTTTTATCCCCGAAGATGGTTACTTATTAGTATCAGCGGACTACTCACAAATCGAGTTAAGAATTCTTGCTCATCTCAGTCAAGAACCAGTTTTATTAGAAGCGTATCGTAGTAATCAAGATGTTCATAAAGTCACCGCTCAATTGCTCTTTGATAAAGGGGAAATTACCCCCGAAGAACGCAGTTTAGGAAAAACAATTAACTTCGGGGTTATTTATGGCATGGGAGCGCAAAAATTCGCCCGTGAATCGAAATTAACCGTAGAACAGGGCAGAAAATTTATTGAAAAATATCATCAACGTTATGCCCAAGTATTTCAGTATTTAGAGAATAGCAAAAAACAAGCGATCGCTCAGGGATATGTAGAAACTATTTTGGGTAGAAGACGTTATTTTAACTTTGATAATCCCCTCTTAAAAAGACTGCGGGGACTGTCCTTACATGACATCGATTTAGATAGCCTCAAACTCAACAACGAGGAGGCACAATTATTAAGATCGGCCGCTAATGCGCCCATTCAGGGTTCCAGTGCTGATATTATTAAAGTAGCGATGGTAAAATTGGCCGAGGTACTACAAAATTATCGAGCCAGATTACTGCTGCAAGTCCATGATGAATTAGTCTTGGAAGTACCGAGGGAAGAATGGCCATCCCTAGAGTCAAAAATCAAGACGACTATGGAAGAAGCTGTCTCTTTGACAGTCCCTCTCTTGGTAGAAATAAAAGCCGGTGACAATTGGATGGAAACCAAATAAAACTATGATCGAAAACAGACAATTTTTAACCCCAGAAGAATCCGCAGATGTGGACGCTGCCCTCTTGACTTCTCCCGAAAAATTCCTGACTCGTTTAACGATTTCTTCCCTACGCTTACTAAAAATAATCGCCGAGGATACGGGAGTAACCCTAGAAGAATTAACCCATAAACAGGTCATTCAATGGCTAGAAAAAGATAGTCAACTGCGTCGGGAACAGGGGATCGAAGCGGCAGTGCTGAAATGGTAAATAAACTATTAAAAAATCAGCTACCCCTGACAATTTATGCTAGTTTTTAGCTATAAAGTTACTGGAGTTACAACAATGACAATTACCCTAAAAGTGCCTAGTATTGCCTGTGAAGGTTGCGCTAATACCATTACTAAAGCGATTAACAATCAGCAACCGGCAGCCCAAATATCGGTGGATGTAGCCAATAAAATCGTCACGGTAGAAACCACCGCATCCCCCGCAGAAATTGCCCAATGGATCAGCGAAGTCGGCCATATTGTTGAGTCTAGCAGTGAGGGTTGACATCCTCCCCCGTTAAAAATATACCTCTGTAAAAATCAAAAATTGTCGTGATTATTGTTGAATGTCATCTCGAATACTGCTCGACTGAAACCTTCTACAAAGCTAAGTGCTTTATTTGCTATGTCAATCATGAACATAACACACCTCTGCTGTTGCTAAAACACGCTCACGAATATGATGATTAAGAGATTTGATGGTAACGAGATCAATAGTACGTCCATCAAATAATTGAGATAATTCTTCTTGAATTTGATGAAGTTTGAGAAAACTAGGGGTAAAACCAAGTTCAAACTCAACGAGCATATCAATATCACTATCTGCGGTAAAATCATCTCGTAAAACTGAACCAAATAAGGAAAGTTTATGAATATGCCAATGTTGGCAAAGTTGTGAGAGTTTTTCTTGAGGAATTTTCATATTTTTGTGTTCATCAGATTAGGTTTACTCCCAAGCTTTCTAGTTGTTGATTTATCCAAGCGGTTGCCGTTTCTTCCTCGGTTTCTATTGCTTTTTCCACTCCTATTTTAGCAATTTCTAGGCGTTAAATTTTCCCCCCTTTTTAAGGGGGGATTAAGGGGGGATCGAAAGATTTAGCTGCTCACAAACCGCCTCAAAATTTCTTAATACCTGCGAATTCGTGAATCTAATAACTTTTAATCCATAGCTTTCTAATCGCGCAGTTCTCTCTTTATCATAGGCTTTTCCCTCATCCGTAAAGTGAGTATCTCCATCAATTTCAATCACAAGTTTGAGGCTAGGGCAATAAAAATCAACAATGAAATGATCAATGGGGCGTTGTCTTAGGACTTTGAATTTGAAATTTTTTAGATAGGAATACCACAGCTTTTTCTCTGCTAAGGTCATGTTCTTTCGCAGTTCTTTCGCTCTGGCTACTAGGGCAGTATTATAAGGTAGATGAAAGTCGCTGTTGTTTAGGTTCATTGATCCCCCATACCCCCCTTAAAAAGGTTCATTGATCCCCCCTACCCCCCTTAAAAAGCTATCCATTAGTCAGATCTTTCTTAACAAAAAGAGAAGAAACTTAAAAAAAGGGGAAACGATTGATAGGTATAGTTTTGAAAGAAGGAATTAAGGTGGAGGTAAGCAAAAAAATGGAGAAATGGGCAGCCCAAGAATTACAATATGCAGACCTAGGGGACACCAGAAGAAAGAAAAGGTTAATCAGTATCGTAGAAAACTTGGCCAGTCAACCTAGTACAAGTGTGCCACAAGCTTCGGGAAATCTAGCCGCAGCGAGTGCCACCTACGACTTTTGGAATTCCCCCTATTTTCACCCCTCAGATATAATTGCCGCCCAAGCTAAAAGTACAGTAG
>NZ_JADEVX010000342.1:0-1657 GCF_015207925.1 Microcystis sp. LEGE 00066
GAAATTCAGAACATAGACCATCTAGGGATAGTGGCAGGAATAATAGACTCAATCGGAATAGTAGAAATAATAAACGAATTGATAGGAGTCGAAAAAGACGAAAAAGTAAATGCAGGTCAAGTAGTAAAAGCCATGATAATCAACGGGTTAGGATTTGTTTCCAAACCCTTATATATGTTTCCCGAATATTTTGAAACAATCGCCTGTGAACATCTAATAGGAACAGGAGTAAAACCAGAATATCTCAACGACGATAAATTGGGGAGAGTCATGGATAAACTATTTATAAAAGGATTAGATACAATATTTTTCATCATCGCAGTAAAAGCCGCCCAAAAATTTGGAGTATCACTATCAACATCACATCTAGACTCATCATCAATCCACGTACATGGGCAGTATAACACTAGCTTACCAGAAGTAATATTTGAGAATCAAAAAATAGGAAATAACCAAGAATTAGAAGAAATAGCAGTAAAATCACCAAAAGAAATAACCATCACTTATGGTTATTCTCGTGACCATCGGCCGGACTTAAAACAGTTCATCATAGAAATGATATGTTCAGGAGATGGAGACATCCCAATATTTTTGAAACTAGCATCAGGAAACCAAGCAGACTCATCATGTTTTGGTCAAATAGCAGTAGAATATCACAAACAATTAGAAGTTAATAGTCTCATGGTTGCTGACTCTGCCTTATATACAGAATCAAACCTGAAAATGATGTCAGATTTACAGTGGTTATGTCGAGTACCATTAAGCATAAAAGCAGCAAAATCATTAATATCAACAATACCAGAATCAGAATTTATTGATAGTACAATACCAGGATATAAATTAGTATCAAAAACCGAAAATTATGCAGGAATAGAACAAAGATGGTTAGTAGTACAAAGTCAAGAAAGAAGAGAATCAGACCTGCGTAAACTAACCCAAAAAATTACCAAAGCCGAATCAAAAGCGGTTCTTGATTTGAAAAAGTTATCACAAGAGAGATTTGCTTGTGAAGCAGATGCTATCAAGGCATTATCAAAATTATCAACCCAGTTCAAATATCACCAAATTAACGAAAGTAAGGTTACTCCAGCCAAATCTAATAAAAAAGATTCTCTAAATGAAATATCCTACCAAATATCAGCTACAGTCTGCCAGGATGAAAGTAAAATTAATACAGAATTGCTGAGTGCAGGACGTTTTATTATTGCTACGAATGTTTTAGATTCACAGGAACTTAGTGATGATTCTATGCTCAGGGAATATAAAGCTCAACAATCATGTGAACGGGGGTTTGGTTTTCTCAAAGACCCATTATTTTTTGCCGATAGTATTTTCCTTAAAAGTCCTGAGAGAATAGAGTCTATGGGAATGATTATGGGTTTATGTCTCTTGGTTTATACATTGGCTCAACGTCAAATTAGAAATGCTCTGAAAGAGTCTAAATCAACAATTAAAAATCAATTAGGTAAAGCAACTAATTCCCCTACTTTACGCTGGATTTTTCAATGCTTTCATTGTATTCATTTGATTACACTTAATCAGGAGGAACATATTTCTAATTGGAATAAGGACAGAGATTTTATCTTGCGTCTTTTACCAGATGATTGTTTACGTTACTATCAATTAGCCACCTAATTATTATCTCTATCAATTTAAT
>NZ_JADEVX010000165.1:0-9459 GCF_015207925.1 Microcystis sp. LEGE 00066
ATACTTAATTTGTCCAGCCAACTGTTTTTTTGGGTGATCGCCTCTCCTCAAAAATAGTTACTTTGTACTATATGCCCATGCCAAAATCGGGGTTAATGCTCTATTTATTTCAAAATGAGAATTGCTGACGATAATTGATGCGTCTTGATTAATGGCAAGGGATACCACCTCTTTTTCCACCGGTAGCGTCTCGATTAAATTTCCCGTTGACAGATTCCAGAGTTTAACTGTTGCATCTTCTCCACCAGTAACCAGTGTATTGCCATCGGAACTTAAGGCTAGGGCGATCAAACCTCGTTGGTTTGGCAGGGTAATACGTTCTTTCCCCGTTTTTAAATCCCAAACCTTGATTGTGCCATCTTCACTGCTGCTGGCTAATATTTGTTGATCGTTACTTATAGCGATCTCTAAAATAGCTTTTCCTTGTCCTGCTATGGTTTTTTTCCGTTTTCCAGTTGCCACTTCCCACAGGTAGATGTTCCCTTTCTCATCCCCACCTACCAAAGTTTGACCGTCTCGGTCTAGTACAAAAGAATTAATCTGGCTCGACGGCTCAATCAATGGCAGTTCTTCAACCGTTGGTTTATTTGGGAACAAGGAATCCAACAACGGTTTTATTATTGGATAGCCAAACCCAAAAGAAAGCCCACCAGTTATAACAATAAAAATTACCCAGAACCAACGGTTAAACATCGATGGTAGGAGAGGTGGAGGTGGTGGCGGCGGGAGAATTTTGGTATCAGGAGGAACAACAACAGGCGTTTTTTTCCGTCCAGCGGAACTAGGCAAGCCGGTTAACATTTCTTGAGCAGAGGTGAAGCGATCACGGGGGTGGAAACGGACAGCGCGATCGATAACGGCGGCTAAATTCGAGGGTCGGTGGGGCGCATCTTTTCGCCAGAGGATTTCACCGGTGTTGGGGTCGCTGGTGAGAGCTTGAGGAGTTTTGCCCGTCAGCAGGAAAATTGCGGTTAGACCCAAGCTGTAGAGGTCGCTGGAGGGAACTGGATGGCCAGCTGCTTGTTCTGATGCCATGTAGCCAGGAGTTCCCAATGGGACTGTTTTACTGCCGCCATTGATGTTGTTCACCTCTTTGAAAATACCAAAATCAATGAGAACAGGTTTACCGTCGCTGGCCCGCAGGATGATATTGTCGGGTTTGATGTCCCGGTGGATGATTCCTCGGCCGTGGATGTAGTCGAGGACGGGTAGGAGTTCTCCCAAGATTTTTTCTACTTCCGCTTCCGAGAGGTTGCCTTCTTGTTGGTGTTTTTCACTGAGGGTGATCCCTTCAATCCATTCTTGGACGAAGAAGAAATTTTCCCCTTCTGAAAAGTACTCGTAAAGTTGAGGAATTTGTTGGTTATTTTGCCCTAATTCTTCTAAAATAGCGGCTTCTCGCTGGAAACGTTCTTGAAACCAATCTGAAGTTGGTGCTGTGCCAGTTGTAGCCTCATCTGGCTTTAGTTGCTTGATTACACATTTACGGCCGGAGGGCATACGAGTATCGATCGCGAGGAAAGTTTCGCCAAAACCGCCTCTACCTAGTTGTTCCAAGATTTCATAGCGATTGTTTAGCATTTAATAGCGACTCTCTAATAGGAATGCTGTTATTTTAAAATGGATAAACTTCGTGCGGGTGATTTTCTTTTCAACCCTCGCTGCCCGCTGCCCTTGAGCTATTGGTTATACCAATTCTCCAAAGTCTGACTACAGAAGTTTAATCCCCCTAAATCCCCCTTAAAAAGGGTGACTTAAATTCGATGTGTAGTTTTCATTTAGAGAAATGGTATTAGATTAGCAAAAATGGTAAGTAGCTGATTATAATTAAATTGAAGATAGATTTTGGGTTTGATCCCCCCTGCCCTCCTTGATAAGGGGGGCATTTGATAATTTTTAACGCCTACGTACTTAATTAAGTCCAGAAAACAAAAACTATCAAAAAGTCCCTCCTATCTCCTGCTGTCAACCCATTGATTAGGATTTTTCTTAGCCAAAAACTTTTTTGGCATCGATCAAAGATTTTAGGCAAGGATGTGGAACGCTTCAGCTAATTTGGTGTAACAGAAAATTGCTGTAGATTTTACAATCTAAGACTTTAATGAGATAGTCAACAACTTACCCCGTCCTCAAATGACGGGATTTTAAACTCGAATTTTTGATAACCTGAGATGCCTCGATACGGAAAGACTTCACCCCCAAACCTCCCCACTACCCCCTAGCTTTTACCTAGGGATAAAAAACCAAATAGAACAGACAAAAAGCCTGTTCTATTTCTTAGGAGAAAAAAACTTAAACGGTCATGATATCTTTTTCTTTTGTCGTTAATAAATCCTCGATTTTGGCGATAAATTTATCGGTGGATTTCTGGACTTGATCCTGTAAATCCCTGGATTCATCCTCAGAAATTTCGTGACTTTTTTCCTGTTTACGGATAGCATCGATCGCATCCCGACGAATATTGCGGACAGCTACCTTTCCTTCTTCGGCCAATTTCGCCGCTAATTTGACCAATTCCTTGCGGCGATCGCTAGTGAGGGGAGGGATATTCAAACGAATGGTCTGACCGTCATTACTGGGGGTTAAACCCACGTCCGAGAGAGAAATCGCCTTTTCGATCGCCCCCATACTGGTACGATCGAAGGGTTGAATGGCGATCGTGGTTGCGTCGGGAGTGCTAATAGTGGCCAGGGACTTGAGGGGAGTTTCCATGCCATAATACTCCACCACGATTCGATCTAAAAGAGAAGCATTTGCGCGGCCGGTACGAATCGTATTAAAAGCTCTCTGGGTTGATTCGACGGTTTTCTGCATATGGTCTTGAACTTCAGCTAACTTCACAGAATCCTCCTACCAATGTTCCAACGGGTTCACCTTTGACAGCGCGAACAATATTACCTGCTACCGACAGATCGAAAACGACTATCGGGATATTATTTTCCTTGCACAGAGCGATCGCAGTTCCGTCCATCACCCGCAGATCATGGGTCAGCACATGACCGTAGGTGAGACTTTGAAAGCGTCGCGCGTTAGGGTTGTGAGAGGGATCGGAATCATAAACCCCATCCACTTTCGTCGCTTTAAACACCACTTCCGCATCGATTTCGGCAGCGCGCAGGGCCGCCGTGGTATCGGTGGTAAAGAAAGGATTACCCGATCCCGCACCGAAAACCACCACCCGACCTTTTTCCAGATGACGGATTGCTCGCCGGCGGATGTAGGGTTCAGCTAATTCCTGCATCGCGATCGCCGTTAATACCCTAGTCGGTACTTGCGCTCGTTCTAGGGCATCCTGCAAGGTCATGGCGTTCATGACTGTTGCTATCATACCAATATAATCGGCCGTGGCCCGATCCATGCCAGCCGAGGCGGCTTTCACCCCCCGAAAAATATTGCCCCCACCGACCACGATCGCCAATTGGATGCCTTGGTCAACCACTTCGGAGATTTCCTGAGCGATAGCGGAAACCACCATCGGGTCGATCCCATAGCCGAGATTGCCCATCAGGGCCTCCCCACTCAGTTTTAATAATACCCGCTTGTACGCCATGCCCTTACTACCACTCGCTAAAACAAGATCTAGATAATTTTTGTCTCCCCATAAGATAGCAGGTTTTGGCCTTGATTTAAGTTGACCAGTCCACTCTCCCCCAGGGCCAACAAGTTAAGATTAATAAATCTTTTCGTTGGGAAATTAGTATTTAGTGATACCTTTGTTATTAAGGGAAGCTTAGTTTTATAGAGAATTAATAACCGTGGTCAGCGATCGATTACTATTGGTTAACAAAAACAATCAAAAGGCCGCTAACATCGATACCTTTGATTGGGTCTATGGGTTTCAGGATGGAACTCGTCTGATGGGCAAGGTTTGCGGTTACTTAGATCCCGATAGTAATCGTCTTCTCGATCCCGAAAACTGCAGCGCTATCTACCAGAATGCCCAGGGACAAGTCCTTAGTCGTTGGCAAGGTGGAGATTTTATCGCTTTTGAACTAACCACCACTGGGGAAGATCTCCTGATCGTGGCTTCTAATGATAATTGTGTCAGTAATAGTCTCTGTTTGGTTTCGGGCATTAGTCGCAGCTGCGCCCAAGTTAGCGATGAAGGAAAATCCCTCGTCCGGGAGGTTTTTCAATACCCTGCTTGGTCTTTGCAAGACGATAATAGCAGTTCTAAGCCGGCTTTCAGTTGGAATTGTTCCGTATCTCCCTTTTTCCCCTTTGTTTCCCTGCGTTTTAATCTTCAGTCCACCAGCAGCAAAAAATTCTATCGTTGGACGGTTTCTCCCTATTTTCCCTTTTGTCCCCTCTTAGAAGTGGGAGAATCCCTTGCCTAATTGGCTTTTTCACTACGATAGTTTTAGAAGATTTCAACACATCAGGAATGGTTAAAACCGTAAGCTATCCCGTGCTATATCAGACTTAGGATGGCGTTCTTTTCGAGATATGCTATCGGCTAAATCCGCTTAATATGGTCGGGATTTTCGCTTAATTTCTCGATGGCAACCAACAAAGCGAAAAGTCTGACCGTTGCTGTGGACATAGGGTCCAAAAAGCCTTAAATGTCCCTAGAGATGTTAGAGCAGTTATCTTAATAGTGAGGTACGAAGTTTTCCGGCTCTCTTATTCTTTGTGTGATCTCGCGTAGCGAGCGCGTTGCGACCAGTTTAACTTACTAGAAAAGCGATCAATCTTTGTGTCCTCTGTGTCTGGAGTGGTTCCTTCCACCCCCTCGCTAGGAGGAATGTATCTTAGAATACATTTTACCCACCAAATCCAAGAGAGCCATAATTCATAATTCCTTTCCAAAAATGCCTTCGCCAGAATCCGCTCCGTTGCTATCACAACTGCAAAAAAAAGTCAATAGTTTAGATGTACCATTTTATGCACCAGGGCATAAGCAGGGGGAAGGAATCGGGGAAGATTTAAGTAATTTACTAGGAAAAAGCGTCTTTAAAGCCGATTTACCCGAATTACCCGACCTGGATAATTTGTTTGCCCCGACGGGAGTGATTAAAGAAGCGCAAATTTTAGCAGCCGAGACATTTGCGGCAGATAAAAGCTGGTTTTTAGTCAATGGCTCCAGTTGTGGCGTTATTGCGGCGATTTTAGCCACTTGCGGCGAGGGAGATAAAATTATTTTGGCGAGAAATATTCATAAATCGGCAATTTCGGGCTTAATTCTCTCCGGAGCGCAGCCTATCTTTATCAATCCCGAATATAATCCCACTATCGATCTAAATTTAAATATAACCCCCCAATCCCTCGCAAATGCCCTGAAACTTCATCCCGACGCAAAAGCGGTAATGGTAGTCTCTCCCACCTATCAAGGGGTTTGCTGTGACTTAAAAACTATCGCCCAGATTACCAATCATTATTCCATCCCGCTGCTCGTCGATGAGGCTCACGGGGCCCATTTTGCCTTTCATCCCGATTTACCTCCCGCTGCCCTCTCTCTCGGCGCCGATATGGCTATTCAGTCCACCCATAAGGTTTTAGGGGCCTTAACTCAAGCATCGATGTTACACTTAAAAAGCGATCGCATTAGTTCCGAAAAAGTCGATCGAGCCTTACAATTAGTTCAAACCACTAGCCCTAGTTATTTGCTTCTCGCCTCCCTTGATAGTGCTAGAAAGCAAATGGCGACGCAAGGACTAGATTTACTGACCAAAACCCTCGATTTAGCCGCTACTGCCCAAAAAGAACTCGATAAAATTCCTAATATCTCTGTTTTAGACTTTCCCCATTCTATCCCGGGTTGTCACTGGTTCGATCGCACTCGTTTAACGGTAATTGTCAAAGATTTTGGCTTAACTGGTTACGAAATAGACGATATTTTGCGAGAAAAATACGCTGTCACGGCAGAATTACCGACTTTAAGCCAACTTACTTTTATTATCTCCATCGGCAATCATCGCGAACACATTAATCGCCTCATTACTGCTTTTCAATCCCTTCAATCCCCTTCCTCTACCAGTTTACCCCTGACTCCTGCCCCAGTCACGGGAAATCTGGCTATTTCTCCTAGAAAGGCTTTTTTTGCCCCTACAGAGATAGTATCCCGGAAAAATGCCCTCGATCGTCTTAGTGCTGATCTTATCTGTCCCTATCCCCCCGGTATTCCCGTTTTGATGCCGGGTGAGTTAATTTCTCAGGAAGTCCTCGACTATCTGCAAACTATTTTAGACCTCGGTGGCACGATTGCCGGCGGTAGTGATGATAATTTGGCAACTTTCAGGGTTTTAAAATAATCGCAAAATTATCTGATATATTAACCAGAAAAAGGCAGTAATAGCAATGGCTCCAATGGCTGCCATCACGGCAATGATAGCAATTTCAGGAAAACTTAGGCCGTTTTGCAGTTGCGGAATTAACAGTAAGGCGAGGGTAATTGCTGCTAGAATCGGTAAATCTTTTCCTTCAATCACTTTTTTAAATAATGCCAAAACTAAGCCACCTAAGATCATAAAGGCGATGACAATTCCTGCCGAGGGAACTAAACTATTTAAGGCAATTACTAATAATGTCCCCTCAAATCCTGTAAAGGCAGCATTAGCGAAAGTTTCCCCAAGAGAAAAGCGGGAAGTTTTTCTCATCACCGGAGAAGCTGGGGGAATTGGAGAAGGTGGAGGAGATGGGGGAGGAGGATTTAAAGCGGTTAAAACTTCTTCACAGGATTGAAATCTATCCCGGGGATTTGCTAGTAACATTTTATTGAATACTTGGGCTAAATCTGCACTGATATTAGGGGCATAATTTTGCCAATTCCATATCTGTTTTTGCGGATCGTATAGCTCATCAGGATCGCGATTAGTTAAGAGTATAACACAGGTAGCTGCTAGGGCATATAAATCTGTGGCTGCCGATACCTGATTGCCTAATTGTTGTTCGGGAGGAGCAAATCCGGCTGAATAAATTGTTGTGGATTTCTCTTGTGTATTACTAGGGTTATTAGTCGCCTGTTTTACTGCCCCAAAATCGAGTAAATAGAGACGGCCATTTTTGGACAGCATGATGTTAGATGGTTTTATATCCCGGTGAATGGAACCATTTTCATGGATAAATTTGAGGATAAGAAGTAATTCTTTGAGAATGTTTTTAACTTCACTTTCTTGAAAGGGTTTTTGTTGCTGTTGGAGAATTTCTTCTAGGTTTTTACCGTCGATATATTCCTGGGCCAGATAGAAAAATTGCTCTTCTTCTCCCGTTAATTGATTCTTGACTTTTAAAGGGAAAAAAGCATAGAGATCGGGGATTTGGGGATGTTCTCGTCCTAAATCTTCTAAAACGTGCGCTTCTTGAAAAAATAAGTTTTTCGCTTTTTCTAAAGCTTGGGGACTTAAATTACCAGAGGGTTGGAATTGTTTGATTACACATTTAGCTTTTTTGGGACTATAACGATCTACTGCTAAAAATGCAGCCCCAAATCCCCCTTGTCCCAATAGACGTTCTGGTAAATAACGTCCCCCCAAAATTAATGGCATTCCGCAAGTAATACAATATTTCTGCTCGATCGAGGTTAAGCGATTGCTATCGTCTAGGTCTAGGCACTGATTACGCGGTCTCGGACAGTGGGGACGCGTGCAAATAACTTCCATAATCACCGTTTCCCGTGGTACTGCTCTTAGTTTAGCTACTACCGGCAATTCGGGTTAAAATTTTTATTCTTGAGAAAGATTTAAAAAGAGGGTTCGTAGGTCTACACGGATTCCCATTCTACTACAAGGTTAGCAAAAATTTTAGAGTTTGTCAAGTCTTTGGCCGAAAAAAATTCAGCCAGATAAGGGCGGTTATCAATCGGGTCACGCATATCAGCCAAGGCAAGGGTTCTGGCCGCGGCGTTTTGATGCGCTTGAAAATATTGCTTTTTTTTCCCAAAGGCAGTAAACTCAAATGTATCGTAAATGTATTTCAGATGAATTATGACTCTATATCTAGCAGAGGATGATCGACAAGAAAGGACAAAAGAAGAGGTGAGCGAGATATGGTCGCGCATTGCCACAGTCGCATCAAAATCCCAGGGAGAGTTAATCGAAGCCCTAATCGGTGAAACAGAGGGGCGGTTATTCCTGATTATCAAAGCGATTGATCGCGCCGGTGGTGATTCGGTAGTAGTGATGGCGGCTTAATCCTTTGCCAGGTGTGCATTGTAGTCATGGATAAAATACCAAAGGGTTCCCCAACGTGATTCTCCATTTTTTTAGAGAAAGATAGACTCTCTCTCACCAACCGAGAAATCCTTTGTCGAAAGGTATTATTTAATCTTTCAATAGGATTAGTTTGACCAGTTTCTTTCCCGACTGGTCGATGACGTTTACTAGGAATTCCTGTCTTATAGGACTCCCAACAGTCTGTGTAAGCAACAGCGCATTGTCGGTAAACACCGGGTAAACTAGCCCCAAAGTTTTTTGGCTGATTGACGACTCCTATCTCCGCGCATAGCAACCAATAATTTCCCTTGTATTTCTATCAATTAACCGCCAAATATAAACCTTTATCGTCTGAGAAAAAACAAAAGACCACATCTCATCACATTCTATAACCAATTTACCTTTTAGTTTGTCCGAAACCTTTATTTGACGGTGGACAGTCGCCAGTTTATTGTTGACATAATTTTGTAAACATGACCAACTTACCCCTGTTACTCTAGCAATTACTCGTAAGAAAATTCGTTCGAGCAAGAGTTTATCAATTAATTGTTTGGTTTCGTCAGATACGGTTTTATTAGTGGGATTGATCACAAACTGACGACCACATTCTTTACATTGACGTTTGGGTTTTCCATTATGAATAGAACCATTCTTGATCCTATGGTGAGAACCACAATTAGGACAGGGGAACGGAGGTGAACTAGGGGGGGTACTTTGTTCGGTGCTAGACTGATATTTCAGTAAGCCAGACAGGAGCCAGAAAAAGATATTTATCAGAAAAGTCATGATCAAGCTAGAGGTTTAAAGACTGATCGGGTTCCAATTATTTTTATTAATAAATATTTTACACAATTCATACCAGGTAAGCAAGAGAGCTACGCCACTACTACCGAATCATTACCTTTCAATCTATAGACCTCTTGCATAATTTTTTTATGGTATAATGGAGTTTTTTGCTTTTTTCTCAATTCTTAGATTGAAGTGGAAAAAAGAATAAAATGTGATCTTAGGTCAGGAAATCATCTATAATTTTGCTATGTTTATTAGCAAAATTATGGATTATCAAAACTTATCAGATGAACAATTCAAACGCCGTTTCGGTGTGTATAAACAAACCTATAGAAAGATGGTAGAATCAGTAAAAAGTGTTGAAGCCGACTCTAATTCACCATCTAAAAGGGGACCGAAACCTAAACTATCTATAGAAGAACAAGTTTTAGTAACGTTAGAATATTGGCGAGAATATAGAACATATTTTCACATTGGTACAAGCTGGGAACTATCAGAATCAACTATATGTCGGATTGTA